>CAZXRO010000014.1:1212-23664 GCA_964642435.1 uncultured Ignavibacteriales bacterium | reverse complement strand
AAGTTCTCGGTCGGCGTCTCCTGCTCTCACGACAAAACCACAACCACCTCCATGATCGGCCGCATCATGCTCATGGGCAAATATCAGCCCACCATCATCGTCGGCGGCGTCGTCACCGAAATGGGCACCGGCGCGGCACTGGGCGAGGGAGACCACCTCATCTGCGAGGCCGATGAGTACGATCGCTCATTCCTCTCCATGTTCCCAACTATGGCCGTCGTCACCAACATCGAACCCGACCACCTCGATTGCTACGATGGTATGGACGACCTGCTCAACGCCTACCTGACCTACATGAACCGCGTCCCGTTCTATGGCGAGGTCGTTATCAACGCCGATGATGAGAACCTCAGTCGCCTCAAGCACCGGCTGACCCGCCCCTACGTCACCTTCGGCTTCAACACCGATGCCGACTTCCGTGCCCTCAATCTCAAACTGGAGCCCGGACGCAGCATCTTCGCGGTCTACAACCGAGGCGATCTGATGGGTGAGGTCATCCTGCACGTACCCGGCAAGCACAATGTCGCCAATGCCCTGGCTGCCATCGCCGCCTGCACCGAACTGGAAGTACCGTTCGAGACCATCGTCGACGGCCTCCTGCACTTCACCGGCGTCAGCCGTCGCTTCGAGTTCATCGGCGAGGCCAACAATATCATGGTCGTCGATGACTACGCCCACCACCCAACCGAGGTCAAGGCCACCCTCGATATGGCCCGCGAGGTCTACAACCGACGAGTCGTGGTTCTCTACCAGCCGCACCTGTTCAGCCGCACGCGCGATTTCATGGATGACTTCATCGATGTCCTCTCGACCGCCGATATCCCCCTGCTCGTGGATATCTACCCCGCCCGCGAGGAGCCTATGCCCGGCATCACCTCCGAGGAACTGGTGCGCAAGGCTCACGCCCGGGGATTCACCAAATTTGTCTACGCCGGACCTCGCCAGCAATGCGTGGCCGAGGCCATGAAATACATACAGAAGGGTGATCTGGTCATCACTATGGGAGCCGGGTCAATCACCCTGCACAAACACGAACTGCTGGAGGCAATTAAGTCGCTGTGAGAGGTTTCAGCCGAAAGACTCGCATATTCCTGGCCGTTGGCCTTCTCGCCGGCCTGACCCTGGTGGCGCTCATCGAGTTTACCAGCGTCTGCACCCTTGAGGCGGTCACCATCGACAGCCGCCCCGTCGAGAACATCACCGGCGAACTGGGCCTGAAGCCCGACAAACCACTGGCACGCCAGCCTGTCGAACGCCTCGCCGCCAGACTCCTTGAAAAAAAGGGCGTCTTCCGCGTCGATGTTGATTTCAATCTCCCGCACGCCCTGGCGCTGACAACCAATGCCTTCACCCCGGTCTGCTTCGTGCTCGACAAATCCTCCGGCAGGATGTACGGCCTGAATCACCAGGCGCGCGTCATCGAACTCTCACGCTCCGTACCAGACTGGGAACGCCCCGTCATAACCGGGTGCGACACTCGCGGCCTCTACCGCTTCATGGACGACATCCGCACGGTCGTTGTTGTCGAACAACTCGAGCAACTCGAAAAGACCAACCGTCCGCTCTATCGCCTCATTGAGCAGATTGACCTGAGCCACGCGCGAGAGGCTCGTGTCAGTATCGCCGGCTTGCCGTACACCGTCCGCCTTCGCGCTGAAATGCTCGCCCACGACCTCGACCGCTTCGTTGGCTTCATCACGCACTATGCACCCTCGCTGGATAGCGTCCGCACTGTGGACCTGCGATTCGATAACCTGATTATCACGGCACCAAAGGGTTGATCATGGCAACGGATAACATACAGGCAGCGCTCGATATCGGAACCACCAAGATTACCGCCGTCGTCGGCGAGGCCGATGAAAACGGACGCGTCTATGTCCTCGGCCACGGCGAATCCCCCGCCGAGGGACTCCGCCGCGGAGTCGTGGTCGACATGGAAAAAACCGTGCGCTCCATCCGCAAGGCTGTCGATGATGCCCAGATGGTCTCCGGTACCGAAATCGACCGCATCACCGTCGGTATCGCCGGGGAACACATTCGCTCCATCAACAGCCACGGCGTTATTGCCGTCGGAGGCACCGACAAGGAAATCACCATCGGCGATGTCAACAAGGCCATCGATGCCGCCAAGGCGGTCGCCATCCCCGTCGATCGCGAAATCATCCATGTCATCCCGCAAACCTATTCCGTCGATGACCAACCCGGTATCAAGGATCCGGTGGGCATGACCGGCGTCCGCCTCGAGGTCCAGGCCCATATCGTTACCGCCAGCGTCACCACCGCCAAGAATATCTTCCGTGCCCTTGAGCGCTGCCAACTGGAAGCCGACCATATCGTACTCGAGGCACTGGCGCAGTCGTACGCGCTGCTCAACGACGAGGAAATCGAAACCGGCGTCGTCGTCGCCGATATCGGCGGCGATATCACCAATGTTGCCATCTTCTATGACAACGCCATCCGCCACACCGCCGTCGTGCCGCTCGGTGGCAAGAACGTCACCAACGATATCGCTATCGGACTGCGCACCCCGGTCGACCGAGCCGAGTCACTCAAGATCAACCAGGGAGCGGCCCTCGCCTCACTCGTCGACCCCGAGGAAATGGTCACCGTCCACGGTGCCGCCGGACGACCCGCAAAGGAAGTCTCCCGCCACGTGCTGGCGTCCATCATCGAACCACGCATGGAAGAAATCCTCTCGCTGGTCGCCCGCGAAATCAAGCGCGCCGGCGTATCCGAAGCACCCGCTAACGGTCTCGTACTCACCGGCGGTGGCGCTCTCCTCGATGGAACCGTCGAACTCGCCGAACAAATTTTCGACCTGCCCGTCCGCGAGGGCATTATCACCGGCATCGATACCACGCCGGATGAACTGAACAATAACCGATACTCAACCGCTCACGGTTTGCTCTTGTATGCTTTCTCCAACGAACCGGTCACCAAGGGTAGCAAGGGGGGACTGGGTCGTATGCTCAAGCGGTTTGAGAACTGGATATCAAGACAATTTTGAGGACAATGGGATAAGGAGGAACCAAATGGTAGCTGACAAGCACAAGTTCACGTTTGCCGATGACTTCAGCGGCCCGGCCAATATCAAGGTCATCGGGGTCGGGGGCGGCGGAGGTAACGCCGTCGACCGCATGATTGAAGCCGGGCTCAAGGGAGTTGAGTTCATGGCCATCAACACCGATGCCCAGGTGTTGCGCCATTCACTCGCCGAAACCAAAGTCCAGGTCGGACGCGAAATCACCAACGGCCTCGGGGCCGGAGCCAACCCCGATGTTGGACGTCGCGCCGTCGAGGAAAGCCGCAAACAGGTCGCCGAGGCCCTCGGTAACCCCAATATGGTCTTTATCACCGCCGGGATGGGCGGCGGCACCGGCACCGGCGCCGCACCGGTCGTGGCCGATATCGCCAAAGCCGCCGGCGCCCTCACCGTCGCCATCGTCACCCGCCCCTTCCGCTTCGAGGGCGGCAAACGCACCGAACGCGCCGAGGTCGGCCTCGCCGAACTCAAAAGCAAGGTCGATACGCTCATCACCATCCCCAATGAACGACTCCTCCAACTGGTCGATAAGCGAACCTCGCTCAAAGATGCCTTCAAGCTGGCCGATGAAATCCTCCACCAGGCCACCAAGGGTATCTCCGAACTGATCACCATCCCCGGACTGATCAACTGCGACTTCGCCGATGTCCGCACCGTCATGCTCGAAAAGGGCGATGCCATCATGGGCACCGGCTACGGCACCGGTGAGGAACGGGCCGTCGATGCTGCCACCCAGGCCATCTCATCACCACTCCTCGAAGATGTCTCCATCAGCGGTGCCCGTGGAGTGCTCATCAATGTCACCGGTGGCGAGGATATGAGCCTGCTCGATGTCAACACCGCCACCTCGCTCATCTATGAAGCAGCCGGCTCCGATGCCAATATCATCTTCGGCGCCGTCATCGATCCCGACATGCAAGACCAGATGCGCGTTACCGTCATCGCTACCGGTATCGGCGAACTCGATGACCGCCCGGTCGACAAAATGCAAAAAGACCATTCCGTCGCGGCCCAACCGGCAACCCCCATCTCGCTGTTCCCTGAACCCACTCAGCCACAGCCGGAGCAGCCGGAGCAGACCGAACAACCTGCAGCGCCGCGAATCACCGTCCAGACAAAGCCGCAGGCGCCGCCACCGCAGCCGACTCCGCCCGATGTCCCGCCGCCGATGGCCGTCAAGACCGAACGAACATTCCATCGACAGGTCGAACGAGCCGAATCCCGTCACTTCTTCACCGCGCAGGAAATGAGCGAGGGAAGTGTCTCCGACCCGGAACCGCTCGAGGATGACTTCCAGCCGGAACCCACCGTGCACCAGCATCACGGAGATACACAGCACCAGCCCAACTCCGGCAACGGCAATGGAGACCACAAGCGGGGCGGCTTTCGCGTTCCTCTCTTCTCTGAAGAGGATCGGGAAATTCCGGCCTACATACGGAGGCTGACGGACAACTAAGATAAGACTAACCGCCTCTGTCACAAAGATATAGCTACTTAAATCGACGTTCCAATGTCGGTTCCTCCAAGATGCCGCCGGTACTACCCTGCCGGCGGCATCCTCGTCTTCGTTTCAAAGGGGAACACGCGCCTCAGCCTGTTGATTCAATCCCATAGATTATCCCCTCCAGGTTTCCACCCGGATTCCACCTGCGCCCATAAGCCGCTACTCAACAACACGTTAAAGCAACCCATGAGTTGGGCACGCCGTCTGCATTCACTTCGCTCAGGCCGAACTGACTGTCCAGATCGGCCATCTTCCGAAGGGAGGGACAATTTCCATGTCTTTGAGTATCAAATCCAATCTGGGTCTGTCGACACTGGCCCTGAGCCTGGGATCAAGCATGTCGCTGTGGAAACAACAGGCAGCCAAACTCTCCTCTGGACTGCGGATCAACAGCGCCAAAGATGATCCCTCCGGGCTGGTCATCTCCGAGCAACTCCGGTCACAGATCGGCTCGCTGGAACAGGAGATCGAAAACACCCGCAATCTCATCACCAAGTATGAGACAGCGGATTCCACACTCCAGGAGGCCCGTCGCCAACTCAACGAGATCCGCTCCATGGCTGTCGCCGCCTCCAACGAGGGCTTCTACGACGAAAACGCACTGGACGCCCTCAACTCCAGCGCCCAGTATCTCCAGGGATCGTTCAACCGGACTATCGAGACGGCCGACTTCAACAACCGCAATCTCTTCGATGGCTCCGAAGGATCCGTCGCCGAGATAACCGCCCTCGAAGATGTCGATCTCTCCAGCGCCGAGGCTGCCCAGGCCACCATGGGCGTTATCGATGAACGACTGGCCGAACTTGACACGATCCAGGGTGATCTGGGCTCGAAAGTGAAGAACGAACTGCAATCCACCCAGAGCTCGCTCCAGGTCACCCGCGAAAACCTCGTGGCCGCCGAATCGCAGCTTCGCGATGCCGACATGGCCAAGGAGCTCTCCAGCACCATCAAAGCCATGATCCAGGGCCGGTTCACTACCGCCCTCATGGCCCACACCATGAACAAATCCAATATGGTCCTCAGCCTTTTCGATGCTATGGACGCCCGAAGATAGGAAATCGCTCTCCCTCCCCCTGTTACATAGGATGAAATTGGCTATTGGATAGCCACCGCCTGACGGCCGCCGGGTCTGGCTCCCCCCGGCGGCTCTTTTTATGCGTCATCTGCCAACCCGGGAACAGCATCACCCCAAATCCCATTAATTATGTCACCGCCAGTGACGATATCACTGAAAAACAGACACAGACCGCACTTGACAAGTCCGGCAAATTACTGTACAATATGCGGCTACGGCGACAGATACCCTGTCGTGCGCGTTTACCGGTCTCGGGTACATAAGACGCAGGATGGCGACATGCCCCTCTTTGCCTGATTGCGTTGCTCTTGATTCTGCTGGCACGGAAACAAAGACGCCCCGATCGAAAACGCCACACGGATTCTGTCGGCCATGTCTTGTTGAAAATGAAAGTTGTGTTTCGCCGTCCGCTCAAGGCGGTTCGGCAAAAGATGGAGAGATAGTAGATGTCTAAAGTGACCATGGGTCATAAGTCACGGTTCAAAATCCAGCGCCGGCTCGGCGTGGAACTGCCGGGACTCGGGAAACCCGGTGCGCTGGATCGCCGCGACTACGGACCGGGACAGCACGGTCAGGGCATGCGCCGCAAGCTGTCCGACTTCGCCATTCGTTTGCGCGAAAAACAAAAAATCCTCTACAACTATGGACTGCGCGAACGCCAACTGCGACTCATCGTGAAACGCTCCAAAAGCGATCGTACCAAAGAATGGATCGAGGTCATGGCAGGGATGCTGGAACTGCGCCTCGACAGCGTTGTCTTCCGGCTCGGCTTTGCGCCCAGCCTCGCAGCTGCACGCCAATTGGTCGTGCACCGCAACGTCCTCGTCAATGGCAACAAGCGTACTATCCCTTCCATGCTCCTCAAGGTCGGCGACCGCGTCAGCCTGACGCCCACCGGCTACAAGAGCGCCCCCTTCCTGCAGGCGAGGTCAAACCCGCGTATGGATATGCCCGACCACCTCGGCAAGGTCGTCGAATCCGGTAACCCCGTTGGGATCGTCAACGATACCCCCGGTACCGAGGCCATTCCATTCCCGTTCGAGAAGCGCTACTTCATCGAGCACTTCGGACGTATCTCGCTGTAAGGCACCGCAGCAACAGCTTCACTGTCCGCTGCCGTATCAAACATACCCCCTTCGGGACTGACGCAGTCCCGGAGGGGTTTGCTTTGCCAATCGGCTAAACTGTTGCCATTATGCCTTGAGCGCAGTACCTTCACGCCAGTATACCACAAATCAGCAAACGCGAGAGAGATCATGCTGGACATTCGCCTCATTCGTGAACACCCGGACCTCGTCAAGGCCGGCATCGACAAGAAAAACAACACCGTCGACATAGACGACCTGCTCACCCTCGATGAACAGCGTCGCGAGATTATCCGCCAGGTCGAGGCTCTCAAGTCCGAACGCAACACCGTCTCGGCAGAAATCGCTCAGAAGAAAAAGGCCAAAGAGCCCGCCGATGACGCCATCGCCGCCATGAAGGAAGTCGGCCAGAAAATCGCCAAACTCGACAACGACCTGCGTGAACTCGACCAGAAATTCCACGACCTCATGATCTGGATCCCCAACATCCCGCATGACTCCGTCCCCGTCGGCGATGAATCCAATAACCAGCTCGTCCGCGAATGGGGCGATATCCCGAAATTCGACTTCGAGGTCAAGCCACATTGGGAAATCGGCACCAGCCTCGGCATCTTCGATCAGGATGCCTCCATCCGCCTGTCCGGTTCCGGCTTCTATGTCCTCCGCGGACTCGGCGCCGCCATGGAGCGGGCCCTCATCAACTTCATGCTCGACACCCACACCGCCGATGGCTTCCAGGAGGCCAGCGTCCCCTTCTTAGTCAACTGGGACACCATGTTCGGCACCGGCCAACTGCCCAAGATGGACGAGGACATGTATCACACCGAACCAGACAACATGTACCTCATCCCGACTGCCGAGGTCTCACTGACCAACCTCTACCGAGATTCCATCATCGGCTACGAAGACCTCCCCCTAAGCCTCGTCGCGGCCTCACCCTGCTTCCGACGTGAAGCCGGAGCCGCCGGCAAGGATACTCGCGGGATGATGCGGGTCCACCAGTTCCTCAAAGTGGAACTGGTCAAGATCGTCCGGCCGGATGACTCGTATAATGAATTGGAACGACTGACCGCCCAGGCCGCCAAAATCCTCGAGCTGCTCAAGCTCCCGTACCGGGTACTCACTCTCGCTACCGGCGATCTGAGCTTCGCCTCGGCCAAGACCTATGACCTCGAGGTCTGGGCAGCCGGCGTCAACAAGTGGCTGGAGATCTCATCCATCTCCAATTTCGAGGACTTCCAGGCCCGACGTATGAAATGCCGCTTTCGCGATGAAGACAAAAAGAACCAGTTCGTTCACACTCTCAATGGCTCCGGACTCGCCCTCGCGCGGCTCATCCCGGCCATCTTTGAGAACTACCAGAACGCCGATGGCACCATTACCGTGCCCGAGGTACTCAGACCTTACATGAATGGAATTGAGCGTATCGGCTGATGTCCCGACTCACTCGCATTACAGAGAATACCACCGGCCTCCACCTGGGCCTCTCCTCGCTATTCAAGCTCTTCCTGCTTGGCGGCGTTGCCCTCATTGCTGCCGTCTTCATCTGGTACACCTTCTCGGTCATCGAGAAACTCAAGGAAGACACCCGAAGCCAGGTCGATAAATACGTCAAAATGTGGCAAATGGCCGCAAACTCTCCCACCTCCGGCAGCGAGCTGCAGTTCATCTTCGAGGAAATTATCGTCAAGGCCAACTTCCCGATCATCGTCCTCGACTCCGACGGACAACCGCTCCACTGGCGCAATATCGAGGACATCCCGCCAACCGACACCACCGAAAAAGCCCGAAACGAGTTGCGCGAAATCGCCGCCGACATGGTCACCCAGAATGGCGAGTTTCCGCTCGTCTACTCCGACCGTATCGTCAACTACTTCTGCTACGGCGATTCCGAAGCCATCAACCAGCTCAAGCTCATGCCCTTTATCGAACTCGGCCTTGTCCTTGCCTTCTTCGCCGTCGCCGTCATCGGCTTCCAAAATCTTCGGCGTTCCGAGGAACGCCACATCTGGGTCGGCATGGCCAAGGAAACTGCCCACCAACTCGGTACCCCTATCTCCTCGCTCATGGGCTGGCTCGAGGTGCTCGACTCGGATTACTCATACCAACCACGTTCCGATGACACCAAAGTCAGCATTCCCGAAACGGTCGACAACATGAAGGTCGATGTCACCCGGCTCCAACGTGTCGCCAACCGCTTCGGACTCATCGGCTCGGTCCCCGAACTCAGCCCCCACGACCTGAACGAACTGATTCAGGAAACCGTCGAGTACTTCCGCCGCCGCCTCCCCTTCGAGGGCAAGGGAATCACCATCGAATTCAACTCCGGCGCCATCCCCCGGGTCGACCTCAATGCCGAGCTGTTTTCCTGGGCCCTTGAGAATCTCATCAAGAACGCCCTCCAGGCAGTCGACTCAAGGACCGGTCGACTGCGACTCAAAACCGAGGAACTAAACGGTACCGGGTTTGTCAGAATAGATGTGGAGGACAACGGCAAGGGAATCTCCCCGGGCGCTGCCCGAAAAATCTTCCGCCCCGGCTTCACCACCAAGAAACGCGGTTGGGGGCTGGGATTGACTCTCGTTAAGCGCATCGTGACCGAATACCACGGCGGACAAATCGCTCTGATAAGGTCGCGACCGGGAGAAACAGCCTTCGAGATCATTCTTCCCGTCACGTCCGAAAACAGGAAGGGCCGATGACACAAAAGCAGGATGCACGACGAATTCTCTGGGTCGACGATGAAATCGATTCCCTCAAAGCACACTTTATCTTCCTCCAAAAGCGCGGTTTCATCATCGAGGGCGCCATGTCCGGCGATGATGCCCTGGCGCGCATCGATGAACAGAATTACGACCTGGTCCTTCTCGATGAAATGATGCCCGGCAAGGACGGCCTGACGACCCTCGAGGAAATCAAAGAAAAACGCCCGCACCTGCCGGTGGTCATGGTAACCAAGAGCGAGGAAGAGGCTCTCATGGATCAGGCTATCGGCCAGAAGATCGATGACTACCTCGTCAAACCGGTCAACCCCTCGCAAGTACTGCTGGTCATCAAGCGACTGTTGGAATCACGCAAGATCATCAGCGGCAGCTCCGTCCAGCGCTATATCACCGAAACCAACCGCTTCAACCAGCGCCTCTACGGCACCCTCGAACCCGAGGACTGGCATGAGGCAGCCCGCCTGCTCGCCAACTGGGGACTGGAACTCGATGAGAACGAAGACGTCGGCCTCCAGGAAACACTCGAGGGAACCCGCAAGGAATGGAATGTCGAGTTCACCAAGTATATCGAATCCAGCTATCCCAACTGGCTCTTCGACAACCAGCGGCCAATGCTGTCCCCCGATGTCCTTAAGACCCACGTCTTCCCGCGCCTGAAGCAAAAAGAGAAAATCCTGCTGATCGTCGTCGATTGCATGCGCCTCGATCAGTGGCTGCTGATCGAACCGATGCTGGCCGATTTCTACACCATCGATCGCAGCTACTACTACTCGCTGTTGCCCACCGCTACCCCCTTCGCCCGCAATGCCCTGTTCTCCGGTCTGTTCCCCGATGAGATCCATCAGACCTACCCGGACAACTACACCGCCGATGAAGGCTCGCTCAACCGAAACGAAGCCAAATTCCTCGAGGATAACCTCGCTCGCAACGGGGTCCGGTTGCCCGGCAAACCGAGGTACAGGAAGATCAATACCAACAGCGATGGCGAAGTCCTGGCGAAACGTATCGCCGATTTCTACGACAGCAACCTCGTAACCATAGTCTTCAACTTCCTGGACATCCTGGCGCACGGACGCTCCAACAATGTCATCCTGCGCGAGATCGCCGGCACCGAGGCCGCCTTCCACTCGCTCATGAAGAGCTGGTTCGTCCACAGCCCCCTGTTCACCATCCTCAAGGCCTTCGCCGAACGCGATTTCACCGTCGTTGTCACGACCGACCACGGCTCCAAGCTCTGCAAGCGCGGCACTATGGCTCATGGCAAGCGAAGCACCTCAACCAACCTTCGCTACAAATACGGCGACAACCTGAATTCCGACCCCAAAGAGTCCGTGCTCATCAAGAAACCGGATCAGTGGCGCCTGCCCATGCTCACCCTGGCCACCACCTTCATCATTGCCAAGGAAGATTTCTACTTCGTCTACCCGAATAACTATAACGAAATGGTCCGCCAGTTCCAGAACTCCTTCCAGCATGGCGGCATCTCCATCGAAGAAATGATCGTCCCGCTGGCCATCATGACACCGAGGTAAACATGGGGCTGGCACTTCAGGTCATATCGCACAGCGAACTGGAAACCGAGGGCCTCGCCGCCAAACTCGTCGGCACCCTTCGCCCCGGCGATGTCCTCATCCTGACCGGCGAACTCGGATCCGGCAAGACCGCCTTCACCCGCGGACTGGCCAAGGCGCTCAAGATCGACGAAGACACCGTAACCTCACCGTCGTTCACCCTCGTCAATGAATATCCCGCCGATACCCCCGTATACCATTTCGATCTCTATCGCCTCGGTGACCCCGGCGAACTGCACGAAATCGGCTGGGAAGAATACCTCAGCCGCAACGGCATCGTCGTCGTCGAATGGGGCGAGCGCATGGAACACCTGCTCGAGGAACAGTACTACCGCATCACCTTCAAAGTTGTCGGTGAGACCGACCGCCAAATCGAAATAGAGGTCAAGAACCCCGAATGATCAACGACTCCGTCAACATGCTGGCTATCGACACCTCCACCGCCGACCTCGTACTCGGTATCCAGTTCGAGGGTGACCGGCTGGTGAAATCCACTGAGCGGATCGAACGGTCCCACGGCCAGTTCATTATCAAGAAGATCGGTGAACTGCTCCAGTCCGGATCGCTTACCCCGGCCGATATTCAGGCCATCACCGTCTGTACCGGCCCCGGCTCCTTTACCGGATTGCGTATCGGACTGGCCGCAGCCAAGGGAATCGCCGCCGTCAACCAGATTCCCGTGATCGGCGTCGACCTCTTCGAACTCGCCGCTTATCTCCTCGGCTCCGACATCCCCGACCTCTGGCTGCTCGCACCCGCCCGAAAGGGAGAATACTTCGCCGTACAATACCGGTCCGGCACCTACGACCTCGCCCACGCCACCGCCGTCATGACCCGCGATCTGCCCCAACTCACCGCCGGCTTGCCGGCTGCTGGCTATGGCGATACTATCGCCGAAGACCTCAAATCCGCCGCCATCACCGACCTGTCAGACCGCCTCGTCTACGATGCCGCCCACTTGCTGGCCCTCGGACTCGACAAGTACCGGCACGACGCCATCCCCGATCTTAACACACTGGAACCAATGTACTTACGACGCTCCCAGGCCGAGCTGCGATGGGCCGAACGATATGGACAAGACCCCCAAAGCTGAACTCGATGTCAAAATCCGGCCGATGGTCACTGCCGATCTTCCCCGTATCCTTGAACTGGAGCGGGCCATCTTCGGAGACCCCTGGCCAGAATCCGCTTTTGTCGAACAACTCGATGAAGACGGCTGGGGCGTGATCGTCGCCGAAACCGACCAAACCATCGTCGGTTACGCCTGCTGGATGATCGCCGATGTCGAGGGCCATCTCACCAACATCGCCGTCGATCCCCAATACCGTCGAAAATCTGTTGCCAAGCAGCTCTTGGACAATATCTTGAAGGTTGTGTCGCTGGCCGGGTGTGAGTATCTTCTGCTGGAAGTGCGCCCGAGCAATCGCGGCGCAATTGCATTTTATGAGCGACACGGTTTCTTGGTCCTCTACAAACGACCGAACTATTACCGCCGACCGCCCGAAGATGCGCTCGTCATGGTGCACTATCTGGCGAACATGGAGGCCGGCAAGTAAACATGGAATGGTTTCGCAAGGCCAAACGTGGTCTGGCCACAACAGAGAAAAAAAACATCCCCGAGGGACTCTGGACCAAGTGCCCCTCGTGCGGCGAAATTGTCTATAGCAAGAAAATGGAACAGCTCCTTTGGGTATGCCCCAATTGCAGCTACCATTTCCGTATCTCCAGCCAGAAGTACATCCAGTTGCTTCTCGATGGCGGCCGGCTGGAGGAGTACGACCAGAATCTCGTCTCGCGCGATCCGCTCAAGTTCAAAGACTCCAAACGCTATACCGACCGCATCAAGGCCGCCCAGCAGAAAACCGGCAAGAAAGATGGCGTCATCTCCGGTTTCGGCGAGATCGATGGTATTAAAGTCTCATTTGCCATCATGGACTTCGCCTTCATCGGCGGTTCCATGGGAAGCGTCGTGGGGGAGAAGATCGCCCGCGCTATCGAACGCGCCATCGATGCCCACTGCCCCCTGATCATCATCTCCTGCTCCGGCGGCGCCCGCATGCAGGAAGGGATTCTCTCTCTGATGCAAATGGCCAAAACCTCAGGACTCCTGGCCCGACTCGCCGAAAAGCACATCCCGTACATATCCATCCTCATCAATCCCACCACCGCCGGCGTCATGGCCTCATACGCCTCCCTCGGCGATGTCATCATCGCCGAACCCGGCGCCCTTTTGGGTTTCGCCGGACCACGAGTCATCAAACAAACCATTGGACAGGACCTCCCCGAGGGGTTCCAGTCGTCCCAGTTCTTCCTCGATAGAGGCTTCCTCGACCGCGTCGTCGACCGCTCCGAACTGCGCGACACCGTATCCAAACTGCTGAAGTTCATGTGGAGGAAGTAAATGCAGCGGCATGACTATGCCTCCGCAGAGCGCTTCCTCCTCTCTCGTGAATTCTTCGGACTCAAGCTCGGTCTGGAGAATATCACCGAATTCCTGAAATCTATCGGCGCTCCCCAGCTCAGATACCCGACCATCCACATTGCCGGCACCAACGGCAAGGGGTCCGTCGCCTCCATGCTCGCCGAGGTCATGCGCGAACAGGGCTACAAAACCGGCCTGTTCACCTCACCCCACCTGGTGTCGTTTCGCGAACGTGTCCGTGTCGATGGTCGCCCCATTCCCAAACGCTCTTTGATCTCGTTCGTTGACCACCACCGGCCACAACTGGTTAAGCGCAAGCTCTCCTTCTTCGAGGTCGTCACAGCGATGGCCCTTGAGCATTTCGCCCGCGTCGGTGTCGATATCGCCGTCATTGAGACCGGCCTCGGCGGACGGTTCGATGCTACCAACGTGCTCAAACCACTCGTCACCATCACCACTGACATCAGTCGCGACCACATGGAAATCCTTGGCAACACCCTGGCCAAAATCGCCTTCGAGAAAGCCGGTATTATCAAGCCCGGCGTGCCCCATGTTACCGGCCTGCTGCCGGAGGCAGCCGAAAAAGTCATCCGACTCGCCTGCCGCAAACAAGGCGCCCCCTGTTACCGACTGCTCAAAAAGGAGTTCCAGCCGTATATCAACGACATGAAGCTCGGGTTCTCCTCCAATGGCTTCTCCATCAAGCCGTTCCGACCCGGTATGTACGGCGAACACCAGCTCCGAAACTGCGCCGTCGCCCTCAAGACCCTCAGCGTCCTGCGCGCCGGTGGCTGGCCTGTCTCAATGCGAGCTATCCGTGCCGGCCTCTCTCGCGCCCAATGGCCCGGACGCTTCCAGATCATACAAAGAAAAAACCAGCCCGATCTGCTGTTCGATGTCGGCCACAACGCCGGCGGTGTCGCCGCTTTCGTCAAGGCCTTCCAGGATCACTACCCCGGCCGAAAAGGACACATAATCACAGGCTTCGTCAAACGCAAAGAACACCAGAAGATGTTCGATGCGCTCCGCCACATCACACACCGGTACTACCTCGTACCGCTGAAAACTCATCGCTCCTCCGATATCGACGAGCTCATCAGGCAAATCAACTGGCGGGGCGTGCCCGTGAAGCGATGCGCTGGATTGAGATCGGCCTACAACAAACTGGCCAAAGATTGCTCTGCTGACGATATTATAGCAGTGGTGGGTTCACATTACCTGGTCGGTGAGTTCTTCCAGGCGTACGGGATTCGATGACTGATAGCAAACCAACATCCAATAAGAATTCGGCAGGCAAGAAGTCCGGCTCCACAGCAGGGAAGAGCGCCCCGCCCGATATGCATGGCGCAACCCACAAGATCCTAACCGATGAGCTGCACCAGAAAGTCACCAGCCTCACCGAGACTAATCGCCAGCTCAAGCGCAAGATCTTCGACCTCTACACCATCTTCGAAATCAGCCGCAACTTCAACTCCGTCCTGAACTACCAGCAACTCCTCGATACCCTCATTCTCACCTCGCTGGCCCAGGTCGGTTCATCAAAGGCCGGTATCTTCCTGCGGCGAGATCGTACCTCCAATCGCCTGCGCCTTGTCAAACAGCGCGGCACCGGGCCCTTCCCCGATGACGACTGCTGCTTCAAAATCGACTCCGACCTCGGCAAACACCTCGCCGGACTCAATCGCCCCATCAAGACCAGTGATCTCTCACGCGACATACCCGATGAGGACGAGGCTCGCATTATCGCCATGTTCCATCCCGGGCTGATCGTCCCTTTGATATACCAGTCCGGGCTGCGGGGAGTCTTCTGCATCACCGACAAAATGGCCGGACGGGAATTCGCTGCCGATGATGTTGAGTTTCTCTCCATTCTCGGAAATCAAATCTCGGTGGCCATCGAAAACGCCCGCCTCTACGAATCCGAAAAGGCCGCCGCTCAACAGCTCCGAAGCGCCCAGGAACAACTCCTCCAGGCTGAACGCCTCGCTGCCCTGGGAGAAATGTCCGCCAAGGTCGCCCACGAGGTTAACAACCCCCTCGGCATCGTCAAAAACTACCTGCTGCTGGTGCACCGTACCCTCGCCGGTAACGAGGATGCCGGCAACTACCTGAAGATCGCAGGCGAAGAAATTGACCGGATCGCCGGCATTGTCCGCGAATTGCTCGACTTCCACCGCCCCCAACCTCTCAAACTCATGCCCGTCCCGGTGACCCAGATTCTCGATGATGTCCTGCGGCTCATGGACCGAAAACTCGAAAACGCCGGCATCGAGCTCACCCGAAACTACAGTCAGGAATGCCCGCTGGTAAAGGCCTCACCGGAAAACCTCAAACAGGTCTTCCTCAACCTGATTATCAACGGTGTCGATGCTATGCAGCCCGATGGTGGCACCCTCAGTATCACCTGCCACCCCAGGAACGGACAGGTCATTCTTGCTTTCGCCGATACCGGCCCGGGAATCGATCCGGACCACATCTCGCATATCTTCGAACCGTTCTTCACCACCAAGGAACCCGGGAAGGGAACCGGATTGGGCCTGTCTGTCTGTTATGGTATCATAAAACGCCACGGTGGGTCGATAACCTATAGAAATACCAAAACCGGGGGAGTGTTCGAAATCCGCCTTCCGGCGGCCGAATAGTGACAGAACCAACCAACCCGGAGCAGACTGCAGGAGCACAGTTGGACAAGTTGTCTATGTCCCAGACCGAACCGACTACAACCGCCACAATTGTCGTCATCGATGACGAAAAGCGCATGTGTGATTCCCTCACGGCGCTGCTCTCCGGCGATGGCTACAATGTCATGGCTTTCCAAACGTCTACCGAGGCCGTCGAGGCTATCCGTGAACACCGGGTCGATTTAGTCATCACCGACATCGTCATGCCCGGAATGGATGGGCTCGAGGTACTCAAGGCCGTCAGGGACGTCGATGACGGTATCCCCGTGGTGCTCATGACTGGCAACGCCTCCCTCGATTCCGCCGTGCAGGCCATCGGCCAGGGAGCCTATGACTACCTGCTCAAACCCGTTGAGTTTACCCACCTGGAACTCACCGTCAGGCGTGCCCTCGACAAGCGAAACTCAGACCTTGAACGCCTGCAGCTACTCGAGGAACTCAAGCTCGCCAACATGCTCCAGCAACGACGTATCAGCGAACTCAATGCCCTCTACGAAGCCGGCAAGTCCATCGGTTCTACCGCAAACCTGCCGGAACTCCTGCGCCAGATCGTCGCCCTCGCCTCAACCGTGTCCGATGCCGAGGTCGGCTCGATCATGCTCCTCGACGAAAGAGGGGAGACCCTCACCATCGCCGCCGCTATTGGACTCGATCCCGATATCGTCAACAAGACTCGCCTCGTCGTCGGCGACTCCATCGCCGGCTATGTCGCCAAGACCGGGGAGCCACTCATCATCGAGGACGTCGAAACCCACCCCCAGTTCCAACGGCGCAACAAAGAACGGTATCGCTCCAGCTCACTGCTGTGCGCCCCCATGAAGATCAAGAACAAAGTCATCGGCGTTATCAACATGGCCCGCAAAGCCGGCGGCGGCAGCTTCAACAAGGCCGACCTCAGGCTCCTGACAACCTTCGCCTCCCAGGCCGCCGTGGCTGTCGATGATGCCCACCAGTTCGAGCGCAACCGGCGGCGCCTTATCGAATTCGAAATCCTGCACGAGGTCACCCGCGAAATGGCCAATATGCGGTCAATCAATGATTTCCGCATGCTGCTTATCGAAAAACTGGCCCTCGTCTTTCCCATTGATTACTCCCTCTGGCTCGACTGGAACCCCGTGCAGAGCCGACTCACCGCAGCCGGTGTCTCCGGCGATGCCAATCTGCCCCTCACCGACAGCGGTGGAATCGATCTGAACAAGGTCACCCGCGAATCTATCAGCCTGCCCGACCTGGACCTCGATCAATTCGACCTCCACGACATCCCGGCCGTCTCCGAATACCTGGCCGAGCACATCCACGCCAATCCCAATCTGCCCGATCCCGGTACCGCTCGCATGGCCATACCCGTTATCCGGCAGGGAGAACTCGCCTACGTGCTCTACCTGTCCGCCAGCAGCATCCCATCCTACTCCGATGATGACCGCTCCCTGGCACGCCTCGTCGTCTCGCAGGCGGCCGTGCTCTTCGAACGAGAACGCTCGCTGCTCAATGCGACCCGGTTACTCACTATGGGCAATATGATCTCCGAAATCTCCCACGATCTGCGCAAACCCCTCACCTCCATTAAAGGCGGACTGCAGATCATGAGACAGAAAATGAGCCAGATCGACAAACTCGAGGCCTTCCAGATGGCCAACGAGGAAGTACACCGCATGAACGAACTCGTTCGCGAACTCGTCGACTTCTCCAACCCCAACAAATACCAGACCGAGAAGGTCGACCTCCGCCACCTTGTCGAACGCGCCGCCGACCTCGTCGGCCCCGACCTCAGGCGGAAAAATATCACCTTCTCAGCCGAATTCGAGGATGTCGACTGGGAATGCATCGTCAACAAGAACCAGATCCTCGAGGCCCTGCTCAACCTCTTCCTCAATGCCGCCGATGCTACCGACGATCACGGTACCCTCACCGTCACCGGCCTCATTGAACAGCCCGACCACAAGAAAGACAAATATCTCGCCCTGAGGATCTGTGATACCGGCAACGGTATCAGCCAGGATAACCTCAGCCGCATCTTCGAACGCTACTACACCACCAAGGAAACCGGCACCGGCCTCGGCCTCTCTGTCGTCGAGCGCATCATCTCCGCACACTCCGGCACCATCTCCGTTACCTCCGAGCCGGGCAAGGGAACCTGCTTCACGCTCTATTTTCCGCTTTCCAGATAGGTCGCATCACACGCGATCCCAATGCATACATGCGAAATCTATATCACGTGTGCAGCCACTTGCCGCATTTAAGCAAAAAGGGCCAAGTTCGCGCTTGATTTTGTCGGTCTACTGCCGATAATTAGGGCTATAGGAAATCATGTATGTCAAAACAGAAGACCAAAATACTCGTCATCGATGATGACCCCAAGGTGGCCTGGATTCTCTCCGAGGGACTGTCCAACAAGTACGAGTTCGTTACTGCCCGCGATGGTATGACCGGACTCCAAATGGTCTCCACCGAGAAACCCGACCTCATTCTGCTCGATATCAAAATGCCGGGCATGAACGGTATCGAGGTCCTCGAAAAACTCAACAAGGCCGGCGAGCGCCCCGATGTTATCATGGTCTCCGGACACGGCGACACCAACTACGTCGTCGAATCCATCAAACTCGGCGCCGCCGAATTCGTCAACAAACCGTTCGATGTTCAGGAAATCGAAATCCACATCAACGGTGTCCTCGAGCGCAGCCGCCTCAGACGCGAAGTCCATGAACTCAAGGGGGAGCTGGAAAGCAAGAGCGTCTACGCCGATTTCATCGGTGATTCCGACGTCATGCGCAAGGTCAAGGAGTTGATCGAACAGGTCGCCGACTCCGAACTCACCGTCCTTATCCGCGGCGAGTCCGGCACCGGCAAGGAAATCGTTGCCCGCTCCCTGCATCAGCTCTCCAGCCGCAAGAAGAACTCCTTCATCAAGGTCAACTGTGCCGCGATCCCGCGAGACCTGCTCGAGGCCGAACTCTTCGGCTACGAAAAAGGCGCCTTCACCGGTGCCCACAAGACCAAACAGGGAAGATTCGAACTCGCCCACAAGGGCACCATGTTCCTCGATGAAATCGGCGATATGCCCCTGGAGTTACAGTCAAAACTCCTGCAGGTCCTTGAGCAGCAGGAATTCGTCCGCGTCGGCGGTATCCACACCATCAACGTCGATACCCGCATCATCTGCGCCACCAACCGCAACCTCGAAAACGCCATCGCGCAACAGCAATTCCGCGATGACCTGTTCTATCGCCTCAATGAAATCACGCTCGGCCTGCCGCCGCTCCGCCAGCGACCCGAGGATATCCCGCTGCTGATCAGTTTCTTCATCGAAAAATACAATAAGCTCTATGAAAAGCAGTTCGCCCAGGTCTCACCGGCCGCCATCGACCAGCTCAGTGAGTTCGCCTGGCCCGGCAATGTCCGCCAACTGGAGAATATGATCAAGCAAGTCGTCGTCCGTAACGATGAAAGCATAGTCGGCGAACTACTCGCCGCAGCCGGTACCCGTCCGACGACCACGACCACCGGAACGCAGACCACCAACGCCCAATCCACCAGCGACCACGAGGACACCCTCAGCGCCGACAATTACTCCCTCAAGGAAAGAATCGGCCGCATCGTCGCCCGCGAGGAAAAACGCCTCATCGCCGAGGTTCTCGGCAAGACCAACTGGAACCGACGCAAAGCTGCCGAAATGCTCGAGATCAGCTACCGCTCACTTCTCTACAAAATCAAAGACTACAATCTCAACGCCACACAGTAACCACACCTGCCAATTCGGCTTATCCACAATCACCCTTCCCGATGTGGGCATCTCGCCACCACTCCACTATATTGCGCCCGAAATCAATAGCAATTCAATGTCATTTTTGCGCAAGAAATGCACAGTTTTAGGCAGAGCTTATCACACTTCAGGTTATCCACAACGGTTCCACAGGTCCCCTCCCATCAAATATTCTCCTTACATAACAATAACTTAATAGAGAAAACACCGCAAACTCAAGTTGTCCACATGGAAAATGTTACCCGATATTGTCCGTTTCTCTTTCGGGGAACGATTATTGCTCAATACATGAGCAGAACCTATTGCGTTGGGACACTGCTATGCGAGGATCAATTCAGGTGCAAGACAAACCGATAAGTGGCTTTGCCTTCACCCACGCGGTACTTCAGGAGCTCAAGCGCGCCGAGCGCTACAGCACCTTCTTATCGTGCGGGATGCTTGAGTTGGGATCGCTGGCCGAACAGCACCAGCTGAGACCCGAACAGCTAATCGCAGCCGTTCGAGAACACGTCAGGCGTAATGTGCGCGAGGTCGATCAGGTTACCGCCCTCGATGACAGGCGGCTGGCCTTCCTGCTGCCGGAAACCTCCCGACAGGGAGCCGAGGTCGCCATCAGCCGCATGAGCGATGTCGTCCGACGTCGCCTGGCCGAGTTGACCCAGACCTCCATCGATGACTTCATCCCACTGCAAATCGCCTCTTTCCCGGACAGCTCTGGCACCAAGACTATTAAGGAATTCCTCAAAGATATCGGAACGCTATCGTCTTAGCATTCCCGTTTTTTCTTTACCTCCCATTCTCAAAGAAGGTTGTCTGACCCCTCCGGACGGCCTTCTTCCCTTTTATGCCCCATTCTTCTCCTTCACCCAAGAATGTACGTCGAAACCCCTGTCCGCCGAAGCCGGATCGCAAAGCGAGGTTTCGACATCACTGCTAAAACAATCCGGCCCAATGGTCGATACAGAAAGAAAAGACCAACATTCGTTTCATCTACTGCGAAGGGGCGCCAATGGCCAGGATACTGCTTGTGGACGATGATCCCGTTACCCTTCGGATCATCAGGAGTATGCTTCAGAAACGAGACTATGACACCCTGGGGGCGAATTCAGTCAAGGAGGCTGTCAGGTGTCTGGAGTCGGACACCTCGATTGATGTCGTCGTTGCCGATATCGTCATGCCCAAAGCCACCGGATTCGACCTGCTCAGGCACATGTCCAAGACGCCAAAATTGAGCGATATCCCTGTCATCCTCTGCAGCTCCAGGGGCGACAAGGAAACACTCATGGAAGGCATGGGCTCCGGCGCGCGGGATTTCATCGTCAAGCCGTTCAAGGCTGAGGTGCTCGCAGCCAAGATCGAAAAAGCCCTCTGCCAGGGGAAACCCGGAATCCTCGTTATCGAGGACGAAAAACTCATCCGCGACCGACTGGCCTACATCATCGAACTCGAGGGATTCAATACTTACACCTGTGAGTCAGCCGAGGAAGGCCTGAGCCTCATGGAGGAGCACCGAATCGATGTCATCATCGCCGATATCGGACTGCCGGGAATGACCGGCATGACCTTTACCGAGAAGATCAAAAAGACCTACGGCAAAGTGCCCGTACTGGTGATTACCGGCTTGTCCAATCAGTTTACTTGCGATATCGCCAAATCGGTCGGCGCCGATGGCTACATCACCAAACCCTTCCGCAACACCGAGATCATCGAGCAGCTACGAGTGCTCATAAAACAGATGCGCCAGCAGCCCGACGTATACAACTCGAACTCCACCGGGAAAATTCGCATCCCGCAGCCAGAGTAACATCGCCACCGCCAGTCTGGTAAACAGACCTGACAAGCAGATCCCCCCACAAACAACAAAGCCGCCGGGCCTCTCGGTCCGGCGGCTTATGTCTGAGTGGAAGCAACCTCCCTCACAAAGGTCGCTCCCGTCCTCACCTCTCTTAAATACCCTTCACCGCCATACTGTATATTTAAGAGTAACCAACTTCGACTTACTTACTAACATAATCTATGCCATAATATGTCAATAGCTGAACAATGACCGCAACTCGCTGATAACCAACCACATACGCAGCGCCGGTCACCCCCGAAAGCACCCGCTCCCCACTCGCGGCGCATGATCTGCGCCAATACAAATCCTTGCACAGTCGACATGAAAGAGCTAAGCACTTAGCACACAATAAGAAAGCCGCCCGTATATCCTGCGAGCGGCTAAGTGGCTCTTGTGCGCCGACAGCACCAATACCACACATTCTGCGCTGGATCGCGCGCTGTCTACTTACGCTTCTTCGCCAGGTGCACCGACATGCCGTGCAGATCGTGCGCTGCCTCCATTATTGCCTCCGATATCACCGGGTGGCCGAATATTAGCGAACCAAGCTGCTTGACCGTCAACCCCTGATTAATCGCCAGCGCACAGGTGTGGATAATCTCAGTCGCATGAACACCCACAATATGGGCGCCCAGCAGCTTGTCCGTCTTCTTGTCCCCGATAAGCTTCACCTCGCCCGTGATCTCATTCTCGGCATGAGCCTTTCCAAGCGTCCGAAGCGGGAACTTGCCGATCGCAATACTGTGCT
>CAZXRO010000014.1:0-1202 GCA_964642435.1 uncultured Ignavibacteriales bacterium | reverse complement strand
CCACCGAGGCAACCTCAGGATGAGTGAAAATCACCGAGGGAACACCCGCATAGTCCTTCTTTGCCTTCTCCCCGAGAGCAGTGTCGACCGCGACCGCGCCGTCATGCACTGCCGTGTAGGCCAACAGGATCTCGCCGCGCACATCACCAATAGCATATATGTTCGCGATATTCGTCTGCATACTCTGGTTGGTCTTGATCGAGCCGTTCTTGTTCATCTTCACACCGACTTCCTCAAGCCCCAAATCCTCAACATTGAAACGCCGCCCCACAGCCACCAGCACCTGGTTAGTGTCAATCTTCTTGCCGTTGGAAAGCTCCACCGCAACGCCCTGTGGTCCCGGCGTGACCTTGTTGACCATCGTCTTCGTGTGCAGACTAACCTTGAGCTTCTTCAACTCGCGTTCAATCTGCTGCGAGGTGGAAACATCCTCCATCGGCAGGGCATGATCCAGCATCTCCACCACAGTCACATTCACATCCAGCATCGATAACATAAACGCCCACTCGCAACCAATCACTCCGGCGCCAATGATCACCATCGAGGCCGGCAGGTTCTCCAGCTCCAACAAGTGATCACTGGTGACAATATGTCGTCCATCGATCGCTACCCCCGGAATACTCGCCGCCCGGGAACCGGTGGCAATAATGATATTCCCGGCCTTCAGCTTGGTCTCATCGCCATTCTCGTCCGTGACCGTGACATAGTCCGTCCCTGATAGCTGTCCAAAGCCCTGGTAATGGTCGACACCGTGAGACTTGAAGAGCTGACCGATTCCACCGGTCAACATGCCCACGACCTTGTCCTTGCGAGCGCGCATGGCCAGCCAGTCGTACACCGGCGGCGCAGCAAGCTTAAGACCCAACTGCTCAGCGTGCTTCATTCGCTGGTACTCAGCCGCCGAGGCGATCAAGACCTTCGAGGGAATACACCCACGGTTCAAACAGACGCCACCAAGCTTGTCCAGCTCCACCACCGCAACCCTGGCGCCCTTCATAGCTGCCCGGATACCAGCCGTATAACCGCCCGGGCCGCTGCCAACGATCACTATATCATAGTCTTTGATTGTACTCACTCCTTGGTTGAGACCACTGTCGCTTCAATGACGCATAATCTACACCATTTGGAGCGCTTGGCAAGCGCCCTTCCCCAAAATTCTGTCCCCCAATATCCTCTGCGCCAATCCTCACTCGCACACCAAG
>CAZXRO010000013.1:0-23993 GCA_964642435.1 uncultured Ignavibacteriales bacterium | reverse complement strand
TACTTCCAATTGAAACCCCTCCATCGCCAGCAGGGTTTCCTGTCGCTCGCGAACTGCAGCTTCTGTCATTGAAAAATCGGGTCCGGAGAACTCTATCATCACCGAGGATGTGCACGAGGCAAAGCAACCGGCCCTCCTGAGATCGCCACCGGTCTTAAGATACTCGAAAGTGAATCCTGCCATGTAGGTATCGCCGGCGCCGGTAGCATCGATCAGGTCAATATGGTATGGGGGAATCTGGATAAACTGGTCACCGTCGTATATGAGTGAGCCCAGCTCGGCCAGGGTCACAATAACGATTGTCGGTCCCCACGATTTGATCATCTCGGCTGCGGCAAAGGGATCTTTGCGGCAGTCGATACCGGTCAGTATTTGTGCCTCCAGTTCGTTGGGCTTGACAATATCAAACAACCCCAGCGCCTGCTCGATCCCGTGCACCCGTTCATGATAGATTCGGCCCTTCTCATCGGCATTGCGTATCAACCCCTGCGGATCACAAAACATGAGACCCGAGAAACCGCGGCGCATCTCGGCTATAGCCGAAAGCGACACCTCGCCCAGGATGGGTCCGATCAGTATTGCCTCGCTGTCGTTGTACCATTTCGCTTCGATCGGTTCGATGTCGGCCGCACGGCCAAGCAGATCGAGCGTACGGTTACCGTAGTCGTCATAGTAGATTAGCGAAAACCCGCCGGTTTCTTCGCTGCCCAGCAGGACCATATCGATTCCGAGCGCAGATAGCTGACGCTCAAATTCGCTGCGAAAGTCCTGGCCAACCGCACCTATCAGGCGCACCGATGCTCCCAGTTTGGCCAGGGCCAGGGCCGCATTGGTAGAGCAGCCGGACATCACCCGGCCCTCCGGCTTAACTTTCTTGGTTTCGATATAGTCAAAGACCGGATTGCCAATAGTGGTGATCATCGGGGATTCTCCAGAGTATTGCATTAGGGGTGCACGATGCAAACGCTCTTGCCGGCTTTCAGCCGCCTCAGGTTCAGTCGATGCCGCTATACTTCCTGTTTGTTGCCCAGAACCTTGCGCGTGTAAGCCAGTCGTTGAATGGACGTAATGAAGGAAGCCAGTCCGACAATAATCAGGGCCAGTTCGAGCCACCCCATGAAGAGTATGCCGCCATCCGGATAGTAGAACTCGAGGATGGAGCCGACAATGATCAGGATAAACTTCTCCAGCCGTCCCATGATGCCGACCGCGCAGTTCTCGATCTTGCCCATCGATTCGGCGGCAGCGCGAGTGTAACTGGCGATCAACATGCCAAACAATGCGAATAGTCCCCAGCCGGGGTGGATGGTGCCGGACATAGTGATACCCGCCAGGATGAAAAATTCGCCATAGCGGTCGCTGACGTGATCCAGAATGCCACCATAGACCGTGCCGACATTGCCGGCACGCGCCGTGGAGCCGTCGAGCATGTCAGTGAATGACGTCATCAACAGCCAGAATACGCCCCAGAGCATCTCCGCCTTCCAGAAAAAGATCCCGGATACAACCGCACACAGCAATGAGACGGCGGTGATAAAATTGGGCCTGAGTCCGATACGGAAGCAGGCCTTACCGAGGATAAGTGAGGACTCCTCGTAGAACTGGCGTTTTTTCTGATTGATTCCCGGCATATGTCCTATACAGATCCTTCTGTCAATGTGGGTCGAATATAGGTCCGTCAACTAGTCGCGTCAATGGAAACAAATGAAATTCACATGATTCCATCAGTCCGGTGAACGGCTGATAACTACCTTGCAAATAGGCTGTTACGTCGTTGACACAGAGAGAAAATCGGAGAATATTGCACCTGATGTTCATAGACTATGTGGAAATTGAGGTCGCTGCCGGTAACGGCGGCGACGGCTGTGTCTCCTTTCGGCGCGAGAAGTTCATCCCCAAGGGGGGCCCCGATGGCGGCGACGGGGGACGCGGCGGCAACGTGCTCGTGGCGGCCGATGACAATCTGAGCACCCTTCTGGACTTCCGCTACCGCAGCAAATACAAGGCGGGGAATGGCCAGCCCGGATCGGGCTCGCTGAAAACCGGGAAGTCCGGCGAGGACGTGTTGCTCAAGGTACCGGTGGGCACCCTGATCCGAGATGTGCAGACAGGAGAGATGGTAGCCGATCTGGACTACGCCGGCAAACAGGTCGTTGTCTCTCAGGGCGGTCGAGGCGGCAAGGGTAACACCCACTTCAAATCATCGACCAATCAGACTCCTCGGCAGGCCACCGAGGGGACTCCGGGACAACGCCGACGCTTGGCGCTGGAGTTGAAGCTGCTGGCCGATGTCGGCCTGGTGGGGTTACCCAATGCGGGCAAGTCCACCATACTGGCCAGCTTCTCGGCGGCGCGCCCGAAGATTGCCGACTATCCGTTTACCACGCTTGTCCCCAACCTCGGAATCGTCAGGCTGCGCGAGCTTAAGTCCTGCGTTATGGCGGATATTCCCGGACTCATCGAGGGCGCCGCACAGGGCAAGGGTTTGGGACACCAGTTCCTCAAGCATATCCAGCGCACGCGCCTTCTGGTATATGTCGTCGACATCAATGAAGAGGATATCCCCGAAACGGTGGCTACCCTCCGGCAGGAGCTGGAGGCATTCGACCGCAGTCTGCTGGATCGACCATCACTGGTGACCATTACCAAGATCGACACCGTGAGCGAAAGTGATCTCAAAGCGGTTTCACAAAGACTGCCCGAGGACTATATTTACCTTTCGGCCGTGAGTCGGGCAGGAGCCGACCGGTTTATCAACGCCATAGAGAGAAGCCTTGACGAACAACGAGCTTAAAGAACAACTGATCGCCATTGTGGGGCTGTTATCTGTCGAGGGTATCGGACCATCACGGTATCACCGTCTGGTGAGCACGTTTGGCTCACCGCAGGGCGTATTGAAAGCACCCGTTACCAGACTGTCCGGGGTGAAGGGGGTGTCCGAGGAGATGGCCTCGCGCATTGCCGCAGTCGACCTGAGCGAGGCACGGCAGACGGCCAGCCGTATTGTACAACTTGGCTGGCGGGTCACGGTGCTGGGTGAGGAGGACTATCCCCCACTATTGGCTAAGATCAACTGTCCACCGCCCGTGATTTTCTGGCAGGGAGAGCTGCAAGGTTTCGATGACCAGACGATTGCCATTGTCGGGACCCGCCGGGCCACGGAGCAAGGCCTGGCATTTTCGCGCGAGCTGGCGGCTGCGTTGGCCACAGCGGGATTGACGGTGGTATCGGGGATGGCTGAGGGAGTTGATTCTGCGGCCCATAGCGGAGCGCTTGATGCCGGCGGAAAGACAATCGCCGTATGGGGCAGTTCGCTGGATCATTTGTATCCCCCATCGAATCGCAAACTGGCCGACAGAATCCGCACGCAGGGAGCGATAATCAGCGAGTATCTGCCGGACACGCGCCCGGACCGAGCTACCTTTCCTCAGCGCAATCGCATCATTTCCGGATTGTCGCAAGCCACAATTGTTGTTCAGGCCGGCAAGCGGTCCGGGGCTCTGATCACCGCCGCGCATGCCCTGGAGCAGAATCGCGAGCTGTTTGCTGTGCCTGGATCGCCGCGATCACGGGCGAGCGATGGGACCAATGACCTGATCAAACACGGCGCCGCCCTGCTTACATCGGTGGACGATGTGTTCGAGGTACTCCCGCGTCTTCGAGACCAGATCCATGTTAAGGCTGCTCGTAGTCTTCCCGATATGACGGCAACAGAGCAGGATTTGATAGACCACTTCCGAGCCGGACCACTGCAGATTGACCAGCTTTCCCGGGCGGCGAACCTGCCCGTGCCGGACCTGCTGGAGCTGTTGCTGGCCCTGGAGTTGAAAGGAATCGTCCGCGAGGTATCCGGTAAGCGCTACATGTTAGCCGACAACTACCTATGATAAAGCAAACTACCCGCATCCCCAACAAACTCGGACTGCATGCCCGACCCTCGGCCCTTCTGGTCAGCACCGCGGCGCACTACAAGTCTGAGGTCTTCTTCACGAAAGAAGATCTCCGTGTCAATGGTAAGTCCATTATGGGTGTTATGATGCTGGCCGCCGAGCAGGGCAGCGAACTGCTGGTCGAATGCGAGGGTCCCGATGAAAACGAGGCCCTCGAAGCCATTGTCAGGGTCATCGAATCCGGGTTCGGCGAAATGGACTGACATAATCCTTGCCTTTTCCCCCTTGGCGCCTCTATAATGCTATGTTGTGCACGGGATTGAACTTTCCCGGGTAAATAGCTATGCCTTCGCGACGTCGACTCATACAAGGTGTCCGCATTTCCGGCGGAATCGTGCTGGGCAAGGCGCGGGTGATCACCCCCGGTGCGCCGCCCGTGACCAGCAAACGCATACCTGCGTCCAAGGTAGCGACTGAGATCGACAAGCTGGAGACGGCAGTCGAGGATACCGTCCGCGAACTGCGTGCCATGCGCGATGCTGCCGGTAAGAAGATCGGTGGGCCGATCGCGAAGATATTCGATGCCCAGCTTCTTATTGCGCAGGACCAGGAATTCCTCCGGCAGGTCAAGGAAGAAATCGCATCCGACAAGCGCGAAGCCGCTTATGTCTATGACACGATGGTCAAGCGCACCACCGATCCGCTCAACCGCTCACCTGAGCAGTATATGCGACAAATGGTTATCGATGTGCAGGCTGTGGCGCAGAGGATTCTCTCCAACTTGAATGGCTATGTCAAGGACTCCTCCGAGCGCTTTCCGCCCGGGACGATCCTGGTCGGACGGAGTTTCTCACCCAATGACATCCTGGCCTATCGGCAGAAGCGTGTCCAGGGATTCGTTATCGCCGAGGGCGGAAACAGTTCGCACATGGCCCTCATTGCTCGATCGTTCCTCATGCCGATTGTCATGGTCAACTCAGCCGATCTCGATGCCATCGCCGAGGGCGAGCGGATGATACTCGATGGGTCGGAGGGCGAAATCGTCATCAATCCGACCGACAAGGACTGGGCCGCCTACCAGAAGAAGCGACGGCGTGAGGGATCAGCGATCATCACCCGGATCAAACGACTCCCCCACATTCCGCCACGCACGCGAGATAATGTCCCAGTGGGAATCGGGGCAAACCTGACGCTGCCCGGGACAGTGGAAGACATCCTTGCCGAGATGAACATACCGGTGGGTCTGTATCGTTCTGAGTTCTTATACTTGAAGCACAACGACTTCCCGGACGAGGAGACTCAGTACGAGCACTATGCCCAGATCGCGGAGCGCTTCTCGCACACAACGGTCGCTATTCGGACATTCGACATCGGGTATGACAAGGTGATCGACACCAGCGGCTGGCCGGCCGAGGGTAATCCCGCCCTGGGATGGCGCGGCATTCGGGCCACACTGGACATGCCGGAGGTATTCCGGACCCAGATTCGTGCTATCTTACGGGCATCACATCTGCATAACCTGAAGATCATTCTGCCCATGGTGGCGGAGCTGTCCGAGATAGAACGGGCCAAGAAGATCCTGGCCCAGGAGAAGTTTGGCCTGCGCAAAAAAGGCATTCCCTTCGATGAGAAGATTCCCATCGGCATCATGGTCGAGATACCGGCTGCGGCCATGACGGCAGAGCAAATGGCCCCAAAAGTAGACTTCATGTCTATCGGGACCAATGATCTTACTCAGTATACTCTGGCCGCTGACCGCATGAACAACAAGGTCGCCGCCCTGTATAATGCCTTACACCCGGCGGTTTTGCGACTCGTGAAGATGACCGTCGATGCCGGACACCGCCACCTGAAACCGGTGTCGATTTGTGGCGAGTTAGCTGGTGACATTCTGGCTCTGCCGCTGTTTATTGCCATGAAGGTCGATCAGTTGTCAATCAGCCCCAATCGGATCTTCGATGTCTGCCGGGCTGTCAACACAATCGATTCAGACCTGACACGACCGCTGTTGGAATCGGTGCTGTCCAGCGGATCACTGCAGTCGGTGGTCAGCAAGCTGGATCGTTACCGTAAAGCGATGGAAAAGAGATAACCGCCAAGCGAGAAGGAAGTGAGCCTTGTCAATACTCAACGACGTAGAGCAGATTCGCCAGGTTGACCCACAGAATATGTACAACAGGATCTTCGACTTTCCGGAGCAGATGACCGATGCCCTCAAAATCGGACAGACCTGGAAAATCGACTATGAAGACTTTATCGGCGTGAAGAACATTGTTGTGGTAGGAATGGGCGGCTCTGCTATCGGCGGCGAACTGGTGCGGAGTTTTGCCCGCTCTCAGCTCATCGTGCCGGTCGACATCTGCCGCAACTACGAACTGCCGGAGTATGTCGATGATGAGTCGTTGGTTATTGTCTCTTCCTACAGCGGGAATACCGAGGAAACCTTGATGGCGCTCGATGATGCGCTGCGTCGCAAGGCGATGCTGGCTGCGATCACCACCGGTGGCATGCTCGAGGATGTGGCCGGTCTCAACCAGATTCCCCTGGCCAAACTGCCGGGCGGACTGCAGCCACGCGCCGCGCTGGGGTATTCCTTTATCCCGTTGCTGTTGTTCCTGGAGAAGATTCGACTGCTGAAGAATGTCGAAAAGGAGATCAAGGATTCAATCTCCAAACTGACCGCCTATCGCGACGGATATATCGAGGATAATCCGGTCGAGCAGAATCAGGCCAAGAAGCTGGCCGAGCACATGCACGGCCGGATTCCCATCATCTACTCGGGACCATCGCTTTTCGATGCTGTCGCCTTGCGATGGAAAGGACAAATCTGCGAGAACGGCAAAAATCTGGCCTTCTGCAACGTCTATCCCGAATTCAATCACAATGAGCTCGTGGGCTGGACCGAGACCGTGGCTCCATACCGCGACAAACTGCTCGTATTGCAGCTTCGGGACGCCGAAGACCTGCCACAGATCCGTACCCGTATGAATGTCGTTAAAGAGATAATTGAGCGGCTTGGCGTTCATGTTATCGATGTTCACTCCAAGGGGATACCGGCTCTCGAACGGATGTTGAGCCTGGTGCAGTTAGGTGATTTCGTATCATACTATTTGGCTGTCCTCAACCAGGTCGACCCGACGCCGGTAACCGCCATCGAGGAACTCAAGCAACGCCTGGCCAAGCGAACAGCTTAAGGGCATCATGATTAGCAAAGATCAAAATGTTGAGGACCTCGTTCAGCAGTATCCGACACTCGTCAGTTTCCTGATATCTCGAAATCTGCCCTGTGTCGTGTGCGGCGACCCCTTCTGGGGAACGCTGGAAGAGCTGGCCAAGAGCAAGGGGTTCACCGACCAGCAAATCGACCGCCTGGTACAGGAATTCAACCAGAGCGAAGTGGGAGGAAAGGAATAGAGACAGGCGGGTTTCGGCTCGCCTGAAGCACGTTTCTCGTTCCAGCCCACGCTTCCGGGTATCATACTACCCGGTACCATCGCGTATCCTGCCGTAAGGTACTGTTGACAATTGAGTTGACAACAGTTCCCGCCCCTTGTATTATATAGGGGAAGGGATGCCCAACATCATCAATAAACCTCACCGGCAAATGGATTGCCGTTACCTTCCCGCCAAACGACGATAGTTCGCTTTAGATTAGTATAATTCCGGTGTCTTTGTACCCATAATCAAGGAGTAAAAAAGATGAAACGCATTATTCTGGTGTCAGCCGCCGCGCTGATACTGTGTGCGATCGCGTGGGATAACGGACATTCCCGCGTGACCCCGTGGGACTATCAGGATCCCGCGCTCGATCAGGGTGAAGACCATCCCTGGGGTGGGGAGCACTCGTTCGTCCCGCCGACTCAACTGTACTCTGCCGGACCTGTCGATCGTTCAACGTCCGCAACAGGATTCTTGCTGATCGACTTCTGGTTCGGCCACTTGTTCGATGTACTGGAGTATTATCAGGAACCCTCCGCTGATAATCAGAGGGAAACTGAACTGTTGAACCACGAAACTACGGGATCGACCATCACCACAAAGGGAAACTGACATGAGGCATAACATGAACATTGGCGACGAAAACCTCAGCGCCGTCGAGCAGCGTCTTGCGATGCTCGTTCGGGGCCGGGATTTCGACGCCGCCATTCGCTGCTTCGAGGACAATCGAAGCATGCTAATGGCATCCGGCACCCCGGCGGGAGCATCGCTCCACCACGCCGCTGCCGCTTATGCCTCAAAGGGTCAATATCCTGTCGCACTACAACTCGCCCGCACCGCGCAGCACCATCTGTCAGCTGCCGGCGATACACCACCTTTGGCTGAACTGTTCATTACTCTGGGTGGAATTCTGCGAGACATGGGTGACATGAAAGAGGCTGAGCGGTCCCTGCGTGATGCCGAGTCCATCTTCCGCCGCAACGACTGCCCCGAAGGACACTGCCGTGCCCTGAACCTCCTGGCCGGCCTGTACTTCAGACAGAAACAGTATGACAGTTCCCTGGATACCTTGCTCGATGCTATCGAGGTCGCCCGACGACTCGAAGACCGCGAGAAGCTGGCCTATATGCTGGGTAACCTGGGACGAATCTACACCTTCATCGGCGACTTTGCACAGGCAGAGCAGTATCTGACAAGCAACGTGGATATGTCCGAGCAACTCGGGCAAGATCTGGATAGCGCCAGAGCGCATCTGTCCCTGGCCTATGTTCGCATGCAAAGGGGTAACCTGGATCAGGCTGAGACTTCTCTGGAGAACGCCAATCGCCTGCTGGTTGCAACCGGCAGTCCCCGAGATGAAGTCATCTACCTGGCCTACCTGGGCGAACTGCAGTATCGCCGCGATGATCTCGAACGGTCGCACCAGGTGCTCCGGCGAGCGTTAACCAAGGCCGAGATACTCGGACCGGAAACAACCCTCACCGGCCGTGTGCTTCGCCATCTGGCCGAGGTGCAGTTCCGTCTCGGGGAAGCTTCGGAGGCTATGCGAAGCGTGAGCCGGGCCTGGAGCATTCTGAAGAGCGCCGGCGACACGGTCGAACTGGGGGCGTTGATCCGCCTGAAGGCTCGGCTGGCCGAGCAAATGGGTGATCGACACGAAGCTCGCCGTCTGTACCAGGAGGCGATCCAGATACTCAGTGAATCCGGCGTCCGTTTCGAGAAGGCCGAGGCTCTGCTGATAGCCGGACGGTCCGAGCTGTTCTCGAGTCGGGAGCGACTCACCTACCTGTTCAGAGCACAGGAGCTGTATACGCGCTTGAAGATCACCTGTCGCTGCGATCAAATCGAGCGCCACATTGGCACTCTGGATACGTCCGGCAAGCCTTCTGAATTCAATGCGAAGAAGGACGGTGCCAACGACACCTTCATGACGCGCAACGAGAGCATTCAGCAGTTTCTGACACAACTGCCTATCATTGCCAAGTCTGACATCCCCGTGCTGCTGACCGGTGAAACCGGCGTCGGCAAGGACCAAATGGCTCGCCACTACCATTCGTTGGCGCGGCCCGGGGGGGCTTTTGTGGCCATAAACTGCGCCTCGGTACCGAAAAGTCTTCTGGAATCCGAATTATTCGGACACACCAAGGGGGCCTTTACTGGTGCCGTCGACAACAAGAAGGGCCTGTTCGTCGCCGCCAGTGGTGGTACACTGTTTCTCGATGAAATCGGTGACATGCCCCTGCCACTCCAGGCGAAACTACTCGGTGTACTGGAAAGCCGTACCGTAACCCCGCTGGGCAGTACCAAGCCGGTGCCGTTCGATGTTCGGCTGGTGGCAGCCACCAACCGGGACCTGCAGGACATGGTTGAGCGAGGCGAGTTCCGTCGGGACCTGTACTATCGGCTGTCCGGGATCACCTTTGCCATCCCACCGCTCGCGGAGCGAAAGGAAGACATACCGATCCTGCTGGAGCATTTCCTCAGGCAGTCACGTCGAGCCTCGGCCCTGTTGCCGCTTCCGGCTGAGCTGCTCCGCGAGTTCCTGGCCTACTCGTGGCCGGGGAACACCCGCGAGCTGCTCAACAAGGTCAAACGGCTCGATGTGATGTCCGAGTTGGTTGCCGAGGGTGACCTGGTCGAGCTGGCCAGATCAATCTTCCCCGGCATAGACACCGAGCGCGCCCATGGATCCTTGTATGATCGCGTGGAGCGGTTCGAACGAGACCTGATCACGGAGGCGCTGCTGGCCGCCGGTGGCAATAAGTCACAGGCAGCCAGGCTGCTGGGGATTCACGAGGCCACCGTGCGCACCAAGATGAAGCGCTACGGCATCGCGGCGGATTCCAGCAGTGTGAACTGACACACCTCGTGTGACTTGCACTGCCGGTGCCGCTGTCACCGAGCGCGTGATTATTGGCGATCGCGGTGGTAGCACGGCAAGTGACTGTGCTACAGCGTGCTATGATGTCACTATCGCATTGCGGTCGGGATTCCGGCCGGATGTGAGATAAGATAGATCAAACGCCTACTCCTTGATTACAATGGGCGTCTGTTGTCGGCAAAGGTTGCCGTGCAACAGGCGCCCTTGTGTTTGATCGGCGAACGCGGGCAGGGACGGGGGGGGTTGCTACTCGTAGTGCCATTCGTAGGCAGGTACGAGAGCGCACATTTCGCTGACAATCCCCCTAACTCACTGCAGCAAGGCGCCTTACAGTTAGCGACCCACATCGTTGGTCGTACGTTTCCACGAATCGAATACCGGGCACGATATTCGAGCGCACCACGCCCATCCCTGCAAGGCGTTGCTGCACAATGCGATGCCGCAGCAGGCGAGGGTCCTTGTTGCGTCCTGATGGCAACTGGTATGAACTTTGCTTAACTAATAGCTGTACTTTTACTCCCAAAGCGCTGCTTGTGCTTGGTTTACTCTTTTCTCTTTGGTGGATGGCCACCTGCATCTGAGGGGATTGCGGGTGGCCAATCTTATTTTGTCGAACCTTGGCGCGGCCGCATTGTTAATCAACACAGAGGCTCTGTCCGTGCCACCGGGGCAGTTGCGGTGGCACCGGTCAAGGCTATGCAACAAATCGATTTACTTTTGGCCGGCGGTGATTTATCATGCCGTACTATGCCGAGAAACGCTCTGGGTTTGATAGAGACCAAGGGTTTGGTCGGTGCTATTACGGCAACCGATGCCGCCGCCAAGGCGGCTGCAGTCGTTATTTCTTCGGCAGAGCTGACCGATGCCACCTTCTTCACGATTCGCATCGAGGGCGAATTGGGGGCGGTTCAGGCGGCTGTCGAGGCAGCAACTGCGGCGGCGGAAATGCTCTGTGAGCTGGTTGGCGTGACGGTGATTCCCAATCCGGATGACGGTCTGGCGCCAATACTTCCGGGACGTCGGTTTGTCTCCAAGTATCACCCGGAGGACACACGGCCGGAGCTGGGGCCGGACAGCGATGATGATGGCGAGCCCGGTTTGCCAGAGACGCTGAATCGGCCGAGGCCATCGGGCCCGAGCGGAACGCACGGCGGCGGTAGCGCCACCGGCTCAGGGATACAGCAGAGAGGCGGCCGGCAGAATCGGGGCAGAAACAGCGCCCGGTTGGAACTCGGCAAAATGTCGGTGGCGGCCCTTCGCAAATACGCAAGATCGCTGCCGGACTTCCCGCTTCAGGGACGCGAGATATCTCGCGCCAACAAAAAGCAACTGCTTGAAACCATACGCGCCTTCTTGAAGGAGGAAAGCGACTAATGTTCATTGGCAAGGTTGTCGGCTCGTTGTGGGCCACTCGCAAGACTGAAAACACCAGGGGAATGAAATTCCTCATCGTTCAACCGTACAATCTCAACAAGGCACCCAATACAGATACAATAGTCGCCGCGGATACCCTGGGTGCCGGCGAAGGCGAGTTAGTCATGGTGGCCTATGGCCGCGCCGCAAGGATCGCGGTCGGCAATGAGGACATGACAATCGAAGCCGCAATTATAGGGATTATTGATGAATACGAAGTCGATCCCAGACACTATCACGGGGACCTGGAACCGTCTCGGAAATCTTACAAAAAGCAATAACAACCGCTGGGAGGTGATGAACGTGAGCGACTGGAAATGGTATTACTTCCTCGGCATTATCATGGGCCTGCTGACCGTCTTCGGGCTGGTTGCATGGATTCTCTGGAAAGACGATATCAAGGCCAAGCTGGCCGAAGGCCGCAAGAGCGCAATCCCGGACTCGATTCCGATCGACGAATGACAGCGATGAACCGACCCTTTTGATCACTGGACCAACAGCGAATGCACCCTCTCGTAGATCAGGTCCGCAAAGCCGGGGTGGTGGGCGCCGGCGGTGCCGGTTTTCCCGCCCACATCAAGTACAACACCCAGGCTGACATACTCCTGGCCAACGGCGCCGAATGTGAGCCGCTGCTCTTCAAGGACAAGGAGCTCATGCGGGTCTTTGGCGAGGAAGTCACCAAGGGCATGGAGCTGGTAGCACAGGCTATCGGTGCCTCGCGCTCAATTCTGGGGATCAAGGCCAAGAACAAAGAGGTAATCGGCCAGTTTCACCGGCTCTTCGGCGCTACCCGGCATGAAGTCTTCGAGATGGGCGACTACTACCCCGCCGGAGACGAGTACGTCCTGGTCTATGAAGCCACTGGCCGGTTGATCCCTTACGGTGGCTACCCGGTCAATATCGGCTGTGTGGTCAGCAATGTAGAAACGCTGGTCAATGTCGCCCTGGCTGCGCTCGATGTGCCTGTCACGGAGAAGTTTCTGACGATTACCGGCGCGGTGCGTACGCCCATGACGCTCAAGGTGCCAATTGGCACCCCCGTCAGCGAGCTGCTGGCGTATGCCGGAGGAGCGACCACGAGCCAACCGATCGCGGCGCTCGATGGTGGCGCCATGATGGGCAAACTACTGACCGACTTCTCGCAACCCGTCACCAAAACGACAGGCGGGTACATCGTCCTGCCGATGGATCATGTACTGATTCGACGGCGCATGCAAAGCATCCCGGAGATCAAGAAGATCGGCCAGTCGGCCTGCGACCAGTGCACGTACTGCACAGAGTTCTGCCCGCGCTACTTGCTGGGCTACGAGATCGAGCCGCACAAAGTCATGCGCTCGCTGGGATTCGCCGGCGAGAAGGATGACTTCTGGGGCAAGTACGCCGTGAACTGCTGCGAGTGCAACCTTTGCTCGCTGTTTGCCTGCCCGGAGGACCTGGATCCCAAACAGGCATGTGTGCGCTCCAAGACGAATATCAAGCTGAAGAACCTCCCCTACGAGCCGCCCAACCGGCCACTGCAGGTGCACCCCATGCAGGCGCATCGCAAGGTGTCAATCCACAAACTCACCCGCAAGCTCGGGCTGTTGCCCTATGATGTCCACGCCGACTGGCACGATGACCGGCTGGAACCATCGCAGGTGATGATCCCCCTGCAACAGCATCTCGGTGCACCTGCCGAGGCGGCGGTGAAGGTGGGTGACCGGGTGAGTGTCGGCCAGCCGATCGCTTTTATCCCCGAGGGAGCAATGGGCGCCAATATACACGCCTCCATTTCCGGCAAAGTGACGGCTGTCAACCACAGTGTGACTATTCAGGCGGAGTGATCATGGAATACAATGCGATAGGACTGATAGAATACAGCTCGATAGCCCGCGGTATTGGTTCCGCCGATGCCATGGTCAAGGCAGCCGAGGTGGAACTGGTCATCAGCCGGACAATCTGCTCCGGCAAGTATATGAACCTGATCGCCGGTGATGTCGATGCCGTCAAGAACGCCATGGCGGCCGGCGAGGATCACGGTCGCGAGGCCGTTATCGATACCTTTATCATCCCCAATGTGCACCCCGATGTCTTCCCGGCCATGTCCGGGTCGACGCAGGTGACGGAACTCGATGCGCTCGGGATTGTGGAGTCATTCTCTGTAGCCTCGCTGATCGAGGGAGCCGATGCTGCCGCGAAGGCAGCCGAGATAAAGCTGATTGAAATCCGCCTGGCCATGGCGCTGGGCGGCAAGGCATTCTTCACCATGACCGGTCCGGTGGGCGCGGTGCAGTCGGCGGTGGCAGCGGCCACAGATGTAATCTCGCGGGCGGGTATGCTCGTGAATACGGAGGTGATCCCCTCGCCGCGTCAGGAGTTGCTGCGCGACATCCTGTAAGGCCCAATCGGGTGTCGTTGGCCGTGACGATGTGTGTGGAGCTTAAGCAAGAGGTAGGTAGCAGTGTCGTTAAGTGACTTTGAGATCGGCAAGATTGCCGAGATAGTAGCCGGTCGAACCGGCGCCAGGCTCGATGCCAAAGCCCTGCGTCAGGTTGTCGACCAGGTGGTCGATGCCATGAAAAACCAGCAGGGGAATCCGGATATCAAGGGCGTCACGTGCGAGGTTCCGCGCAGCTCGTCGGCCGGTGTAACGTCACAGCCAACCTCGGCTCCCTTGTCGTCAAACCAACCCCTGCCGCCGGACCAGCAGATGATGCAGGATCGGGGCGGGCTGTATGAGCAGATCGAGCGGACGAAAGGTGTCCGGATCATCATTGCGGCCTTCGGGCAGAACCGCCCCGGCGTGGTGGCCGCGATCACCGACATCCTGGCAGAGGTAAGCTGCAATATCGAGGATATCTCGCAGACAATCATGCAGGAGTTCTTCAGCATGATCATGATCGTGGATATTGCCGCCTGCACGCTGGAGTTCCAGGCGCTGGTGGACCGACTCAAGGGAACCGAGCAGCGCCTGGGGATGAAGGTGTACGTGATGCACGAGGACATTTTCCGCTACATGCACCGGATTTAGGGGGGTGCTAATCCTTCTTCGTGTCCTTGCTGTCCGGGACCAAGAACTTGCGCAATGGCAGAACGAGCGTAGGTAGCCCCATTTTAGCAAAGCGACTCTGTACCTCCTCTCGAAAGTACGGGAAGAGCTGCATTGGGAGGCCGAAGTGATTGTACAGGACGAAGAACTCTCTCGGCACAGCCTTGGATAGACGAAAGAATACGGAATAGGCAGCCTCAACCTCTGCAACGATTCGCCGACCCGATTTGGCCTTTAGTTTGAAGTTACACTCAAGGACGCACTGATCCTCGCTTTGCTCCAAGATCTGCATTGACTCAGATAATTGAAATGACTTCCGCTCGTCAGTGAGCGGCCCCTTGAGCACTGAACGCAGACGCTTCTGAATGATATCCACCAAATTCACATCACGAAGAACCCGGGAGTACTTCTCCGGATCTATGACCTTCTTGGCTTCTTCCAGTTCGTGTTTATTCGACCTTGACATTTGCGTACCTTAGTCCGGTGATGTCCGTTATTTGCTCGTGTGCAGAGCGTCCCTCATCAGCCCATTCTCCTCGATTTGACTCCTTACCACCATCTGCTTCACGGTTTCGAACCTCAGCGTCCTTCCCGTATTCAGCTATTGCATCCTGCCGCATCAGGTTAGCAAGAAGAACGCTATTTACCCAAGAATTGAGGCTGACTCCTTGTTCCTTAGCCTTCGCAACTGTCTTGGCGTGCACCCACTTGGGCACCCGAACAACGAATTTGCCGCTCGCTGTCAGGGGCTGCCGCTCGGTTGGCTCAGGAATCGGAATGTCGTTATCACGGTAGAACTCGAAAGCAGACTCCCTTGACTCATGAAACGCCTTCACCGCATCATCAATGGACTCTCCGGTTCCGTAACACATCAGCTCGTCCAAATCGGGTGAAGTCACATACCAATAAGGTTGCACATCGTCCGGGACATACTGCAACTCCATTCGATAATTCTGATTCATACTTGCGCGAGGCCTCCTATCACTCATCTCCCTGTCTTTCTTCCAGTAGATCGATTATCAGTTCAAAACGTCGACACGCTTCTTGTAGCATGGGTCTGGAAATCTCTTTCCCTCCGTGTTTGGGCACAATCTGGATATGTCCTTCACGGTTCTTGGGGCCCACCAAGACCTCATGAGAATAGATTTGGTGCGATCCCCTGTTCCCTTCAAAGACACAGCCCAACTCCTTAATCACCCATTTCTTAATGGGGCTGAATTTGGTCTCACTTGCCTTGACAGACCTGAACTCCGCGACCTTCTCTCTTAGTTCCTTGATATCAGCCAAGCATAGCCCCTTCAGGACTCCTATCACTCTTGCTTAGTCTCAACTCGTATGATATCAAATATAGTATCATATATCGGTATATACAAGGAAATACCTTAATTTCTGTAGAATGTTCCGCAAAAAGTACGGTGATCCTGTAGTTTATCCGCAACGTCCCAAGTGATAAGACTAAGCGACCTCTGGATCGACCGACAGTTGTCGCCCATAAGCCAAAACAAGGAAATCACTTATCAACGTTGATTTTCCTCGGGGACTGGATTATCATTGAGTTTTGCAAGGAAAGGCCAAATATGCCATACGATCCGCAGGAAATAATCGAGACTATACACATGACCGAGGTGGAACACCTCGATATCCGCACCATCACCATGGGCGTCAGCCTGTGCAACTGCTCCGATCCCAACCCCAAACAACTGGTGGCCAAGATCAAGGAGAAGCTCCTGCGCACCGCGGAGAATCATGTCAAGACAGTCGAGCAAATCTCGCGCGATTTCGGTATCCCGATCGCCAACAAGCGCCTGGCCGTCACACCCATCAGTATCGTCGCCGACGGCCACGACAAAGGGACGTTCATCGAGGTCGCTGAAGCTCTCGACTACTGCGCCGGCGAACTGGGTGTCGACTACCTGGGCGGCTACGGTGCCCTCGTGCAGAAGGGCATGACCGGCGGCGATGTCAATTTGATCGATACTATCGCCGACGCCCTCGCCAGTACCAAGCGCGTCTGCAGCGCCGTCAATGTCGCCAGCACCAGGGCCGGGATCAACATGAACGCCATTGCCCGGATGGGGCATGTGATAAAGGAAGTCGCGGAGAAGACCGAGCTGGCCATCGGCTGCTGCAAGCTGGTCGTGTTTGCCAACGCAGTCGAGGACAACCCCTTCATCGCGGGCGCCTTCCACGGTGTGTCCGAACCGGAGACGGTTATCAATGTGGGTATTTCCGGCCCCGGGGTGGTGCTCAATGCCATCAAGAAAGCGGGCACCTGCGATCTGGGCGCGCTGGCCGAGGTAATCAAGCGAACCTCCTTCAAGGTAACCCGCATGGGCGAGATGGTCGGCCGCAAGGCCTCGCAGATGCTGGGAGTGGAGTTCGGAATTGTGGATCTCTCACTGGCCCCAACACCCGCCGAGGGAGATTCGGTGGCGGATATCCTGGAAGCAATGGGTCTGGAGCGGGCCGGCACTCACGGTACCACGGCGGCCCTGATGATGCTCAATGATGCCGTCAAGAAGGGCGGCATGATGGCCACCTCGTATGTCGGCGGTCTGTCCGGGGCCTTCATTCCCGTGAGCGAAGATCAGGGGATGATCAACGCCGTCGAGGCGGGCGCTATGACCCTCGAGAAGCTCGAAGCGATGAGTTCGGTATGTTCAGTCGGGCTGGATATGGTTGCTGTACCGGGCGACACCAGCGCCGAGTCGCTGGCTGCGATCATTGCCGACGAGGCTGCTATCGGTGTCGTGAACAACAAGACCACCGCCGTGCGCATCATTCCCGTACCCGGGAAGATGGTCGGACAATCAGTCGAATACGGCGGCCTGCTGGGGACAGCGCCGATCATGTCGGTCAGCAAGTTCTCCTCGGCCAATTTCATTCTGCGCGGTGGGCGGATCCCTGCCCCCGCAGCAGGTATCAACAACTGAGGCGTCATCGTGCAATCACTCAAGGACAAAGTGGCGGTCATCACGGGCAGCTCGCGGGGGATTGGTCTGGCTATCGCCAGGCATCTCGCCACACACCAGATGAGGCTCGTGCTGTGTGCCAGGGACCAGGCGGCACTGAAAGAGGCAGCTGAGACAATCGGGCTGGCCAAAGAAAGAATCCTGATAGTCGACGGCGATCTGACAAAGCCTTCCACGGCAAAGAAACTGGTGGATAAAACGTTCGAGACGTTCGGACAACTCGACCTGTTCGTCAACAACGCCGGAGTGGGCACCCACGGGCCGCTCGAACAGATGACAGAGAAGGATTATGCGAAAGTCTTCGATCTGAATGTCAAGGCGGTGATGCACACCATGGCCGAGCTTATTCCCCGCCTGAGAGACCAGGGGCACGGGCACATTATCAATATCTCCTCCATGGCCAGCAAGCAGGGGGTGCCCGGTATGGGCATCTATGCGGCCTCGAAAGCAGCGATGAACATCCTGAGCGAGTCCGCCGCGCTTGAGGTGCGCGAGGACAATATCAAAATCAGCGTCCTGGCTCCCGGCTCGGTCGATACCAGTTTCGGCGGCAGGAAGCCGGATTCGAAGAAGCTGCGGCTGACCGCTGACGATGTTGCCGAGTCAGTCGTACACCTTGCCACCCAGCACGACAACGCCTGGACCTCGCGCACTGAGATCCGTCCCCTGATCACTCGCAAGTAACCGGCCGATCGACTTTCACCCTTGCCGTCATTTAGCCTTGAATTCCACAGGTGTTCTGTGTTCTATGTTTATCAAGCAAGCAGACTCTCAGTCATTGACTAATATGGGGATCGTATAGCAGACATGCAGACACGAACCAAGCGGTTGCTGTTGGCCCTGGCGCTCTTGCTGGTCGGTGCACTGGCCGGGGCAGGTCTCTATGTGAAAGCACGATTGAACGCGAGCATCGCGCCAACCGATGGGGAGCAGGTATTGTCGGGACTCCACTCGCCGGTTCAGATCACGTTTGACTCCCTGGGACTGCCACAGATTTGGGCCGAAACCGAGCTTGATGCTGTCAGGACGATTGGCTGGCTCCATGCTGCCCAACGCACCTTCCAGACCGACCTGACCCGACGCCTCGCCACCGGCCGTCTATCTGAACTGCTCGGTCCAACTACGCTGGAGATGGATAAGTGGCAGCGACGAGTAGGACATACGCAGCTGGCCAAGCAATGGACCGATAGCCTGTCTGCGGGCGCTCGGTCATTGCTGGAGGCCTACTGCCAGGGCATCAACGAACGAATAATGACCACCCCGGCATTGCCATTCGAATACTGGTTGCTCTCTGCGGGGTTTGCGCCAATGACGGTCGAGGAGGTGATGGCAATCCTCAGTTTCCAGACGTGGTTCTCCGATGCTCTTCAGAACAATGACGAGTTCTTCAAGAACCTTCATGAGAAGCTGACCGAGGAGCAGATAGCCGAGCTGGTCAGCGCCTATCCGCACTATGCCCCGGCCACCGTCCAGCCGCAGCTTGGTATCGAGAACCAGTATGTCGGGACTGAAGACTCCAATCCCTTTCGCAAGGCGTTGGCCTTGTCTGTGATCGAGGCCGGTCCAGCCGCATTCGGGATGACCTTGGCCTCCAACGGCTGGGTGGTTGGGCCAAAAAAGAGTGCTTCTGGCCGCGCCATGCTGGCCAGCGATCCCCACCTGATGCTCGAACGGTTGCCGGCGCCGTGGTATTATCTCTCGGTCCACATACAAGAAACGAACACCCATGCCAGCGGCGTGACCATGCCGGGCCTGCCGTTCATTATTATGGGGCATAACAGGGCGGCCTCGTGGGCGTTCACGGTAGGTGGTATCGATGTTACCGACTACTACAGCGAGCAGTTGCACCCGGATACAGATTCACTGGTGCGCGGACCGGATGGCTGGGAGCACCTTACGCTTGAGGTTCACGAGATTCCAGTTGCCGATGACACGCCCCGGGTCTATCAGGTCTGGCGCTCATCGCGCGGTCCGCTTATCGAACGAGATACGATTGCCCGCAGTGCCTACAGCGTCCACTGGGCAGGTTATGACCTGCCACTCGACCAGGCGGCGGAGGCGGGACTGCAACTGTTGACGGTACGCGATTTCGGCAGCTTCCGCAGAATCGTCACGACTCTGGGGGCGCTCGATGCTCACTGGATGTACGCCGACTCCTCCGGCACGATCGGATACCAGTTGGGCACGCCGATCGCATTGAGAACCGAGCCGTTCAGCAACGGCCCCCTTGAGGGATGGAACCCGGCCCACCACTGGGCGGGATTTGTGCCTCTAAAGCAGACGCCCCACGAGGTGAACCCCGAGCGGGGATGGATTGCCTCGGCCAATAACTGCCCCGCGCATCCGGACAGCATGACACTGCATGGCAATTTTGCGGTGGATCGCATCCGTCGCATCAGTCATCTGCTGGACAGCAGCGAGCAGATTACGCCCTCGGACATGCACCGATTCCAAATGGATCTGGTGGACCTCGGTTTGCTGGACTGGCGCGATGAGGTCGCCCGGTTGCTTCTGGTCCGGGGCGATACCGCCCGTGCGGCTCTCGTGGCGGCATGGGACGGCCGTGTGTCTGCCGACAGTCGCGTGGTGGCGTTGATAACCAACTTCATGTACTACCTGGAATCAGCCATTTTCGAGGACGAGCTGGGAGAACTCTGCCACCGCATCAAGCGCCCCTGGCTGGAGGCTGTTTATGCCGATAGCACCAGTTCGTTCTTCGACAACACCCGCACCCCCGATGTAATCGAAACCCGCGAGGATATCGCCAGAATAGCCGCCGGCCGAGCGGCCCTGCGTACACCAGATACAAGCTGGAGCGCCTTGCACCGCTTCCGAATGGATCATCCAATGGCCCGCGTGCCGGTGATAGGTGGTCTGCTGGGCTTGAGTTGGGGACCCACCGACTGGCACGGTAGTCCGGGTTGTCTGAACGCCTCCTTCTTCAGGCGGAACAGTGACTCCAGCTTCGTTTCGATAGTGGGGCCGAGCTGGCGATTCGTGATCGATTTCGCGAATGTTGACAGCGCCGCCATTGTGATGCCGGCGGGCAACAGCGGCAACCCCATGAGTCCGTTCTTCATGAATCTTCAACAGGGATGGGTTGAGGGTGCGATGTGGACAGTCCCCACCAGCGAACGGGTAGTGCGCGAGCGGTCAATTGGTACCGTGCGGCTGATCCCTGCCGACAGTGCTAATGCAGGGACCGATACCACCCATGCTACCGCAAATTGATCGCCTGATACGTTCGGCGGGTTATCGGCCTTAAAACGGCAGAGCGGCCATGATATCGTCGTGGAATTCCTGGATGAACCTCACCCCGGCCTCGCTGGCGGCGTTGATATCACCATCGCCGGCCTGAACCGTAATACGGACAAAGGCAGCATCGGTTGGCCGCATCAGCAGCGAGTTCTTGAACAGGTCGAACTTCAACCCGTACTCACTCCGTACAGCCCCGGATCGTGTCTCAAACCAGTAGAGCATTACAGAAGACCGGTTGTTGTGGGAGATGATCAGTCGGTTGATCTCCTTGGAGGTACCATCGGGCAACGTCAGCAAGTACGTCTGGTGCAACTGTATTCTCCACCCCCCACCGGGCAGGCAGTGTTTGGGCGAGTGAATACTGGCGCCGAATTTCTGAGACTGGAAGTACCCGATAAAGAGATCACAGCCATGCCCCCCCGGGGTTCGGTAGAGCCGTGAGACAGTCGAGGTCGCCTGGAGAACATCGAGGATACCTTCGGAGAACGTGCGCTCCTCACCGTAATACTCACCCCGGTTCATGGGGATTCGCTCGAACTTCGCCGGCTGGTCCGGTTCGGTCTCGTGGTAACGCACCACGTTTCCGGCGACACCGCCTGCGATGACCAATATGATGGAGAAGATCCACGCCCGGGTCATTTCTGGAACCTCCTGAGAATGGCACCGAATATCAGCAACATGATGAACGCGGCAACGAAGACCGAGGCTCCCATGATCGAATGGGTCGGCTCCTGGGTGGTGTCGATACCGAACGCGTAGGTGAGAATGGTCGTGATGAATACCCTGATAACATTGCAGGCAACGGCTATCGGTACCGTCGAGGCAAACAGCAGCGCCTGTGCCCAGAACTTCGGCTGGGTTACGTAGCCATAGATTGCCCCCATGGCCAGCAGCGAAATCAACGAGCGAAGACCGGAGCAGGCCTCCGCAACCTCAAGTGACTGGTCGGGCAAATGAATGATGTTCCCCTGGCGAAAAACTGGCATCCCGAGGCCGTCGAGCAAGAACACCGTCACCTTGCTGGCAAAGAGCTGCATAGGGAACGTTGCGGAAAAGTACACTACGGCCGGAATTGGGATCATGAACAACAGAAGGAACATCTCAAACCAGGTCCGCCGCACTATCTGATTGCCAAAATTCAGCCAGACCAGGCCGAAAATGGTCACCACCAGCGACAGCCGAACCGTGAAATACTCACTTCCGGCATTCCCGATCAGGAACAGCGCCATCCCCACAAACACAGCCACAGCACCCCACCAGTTGGTTGAGCGTGGTGCCTGGGCGAGCTCATCTCGCTTGCGCCATAACAGGTAAGCGGAGACCAGCGGCACCAGAAAGCCATGCGAATAGTTGTCATCGTGGTACCATCGCTGAACCAACTCAATGAGGACGGGTAAATAGGCGATGAAAAGGACAACGGCAAGTCCCAGAAGCCACCGAAGATCACGGCGGCCGGATGGCGCCTGATGCTGAACAGTGGCTTGTTTGCTCTCTACGGTCACCTGTATAGTCTCCCGGGCTGTTGATTGCCGGCTGCCGGGTGAGCGGCTGCTGTCTGGCTCAAATGGATAATAGCGCTGCCTGCCTTCTGTTAGGAATATCGGACCGAGTGATCAGTCCCTTTGCCCAATACCGAGTCTATTTCTTGCGAATATTCGAATACTTATCCTTATATGACTGCAGCGCTCACTTGGTCAACGAGATTTACGTCATTCGAGTTCGAAAAATCGCCGCCGCACCCAATCCATTCCTGGCAAGGTCGACTCCCGACGGGCACGTCCCGCCCCGCGATTCATAGTTTATCATTGTGCCGGCTCCTGCCGACACATATCTATGTATAAGAAACACCTGAGGTTAACCGGGATGGTACGATGTCGGACAAAGCGCTGAAAACCCTGTTAGTCGTCTCTCTTGTGCTCAATATCGGGGCCATTTATGTCGGCGTGAAGGCTTGGGAATACCGGTCTCACATCAACCACTTTCTCGAGAAATACACCCGGGTCGTGCATGAGTTTTCCGGCAGACATGAGCATCTTGAGAACAACCAAGGCCTAAAGTCTGATACCACCGTACCGGGGCGGGTTGTGTTTGTGGGTACTCAGGTAACCGCAGGCTGGCCGCTTCAGCAGAGCTTTCCCGATATCGAGCCGATCAACCGAGCCGTTGAAGGTCAGCGTCTGGCTGGCTTTCTGCTGCGTTTCTACTCCGATGTGATTAAGCTCGGGCCCGAGGCTGTGGTCGTGGAAATCAGCTCCTTTCAGTTTCGGCCACAATACTCTGTCGAGGAAAACCGCGAATGGACACTCACCATGATAGATCTGGCACAGAAGAACGGTACCCTGCCGGTGATACCGACGGTGATCCCGCCACGTTCGGGGACCGAGCTGGAGGAGTTCGGCCAGTATAAGATCGCAGATTCTGTCAGAGTCTTCAACAACTGGCTTCGGACCGAGCTGGTCCGCAGGGAGCTTCCGATCTGCGATTTTGCGCAGGTTTTGGTCGATTCCACCGGCGGCCTGGCGGTGGACTACTCGACGAGTGCCGTCGATATCAATGAGAAAGGTTATGCCGTAATGACCGAGGAACTCAGGCGAGTGTTCGGTCAACACAAGATTAGCGCCCGTCATGGGCAAGCGGAAACAACTGCCGATTAACAGTGTTCTGCTTGGGAGTGATATACCGTTGTCCTGCGCGCAAGAACAGTGATACCGACTTGACCGACCGGGAGACAGATCAGCTTGATTTCGAATATCATGGATAACCGAACCACGCAATTGGCCTCAGCTCCGTACAACATTACAATAGCAGACACCATTGAGCAGCTCCATCCGCTGGCGCGGCAATGGGACGAGCTTGACAGGCGTTCCGGGCTGAGACTGCCCCGGCGCTCATTTGAGTGGGTTCGCGCCCACAACGAACACCGCCTTCGCTCGGATGAATCCTGGTTCTGTGTCGTGATGAAAGCCGGGGACCACTTGGTCGGTGTCCTGCCGGTAAACTATCGCAAGAAGAAGGTCCTGGGGACAACACAACTCGTTGCCTATACACCGTGGGATTACCATACCAAATCCGTGGACCTGATTGCCAGCCCTCAGGATCATGAGCAACTC
>CAZXRO010000012.1:0-25745 GCA_964642435.1 uncultured Ignavibacteriales bacterium | reverse complement strand
ACCTCTCTCGGGGTTCTCATTCAACAGCTCCAGCCCGGGATACTGAAACTCTACCGATTTGACCTGAAGTTGTTTGGCCGGCTTCACCAATACGGTCCTCTTACGGGACCTGCCATTGCCGGGCTCTTCATCGACCAGATCGTTGTCTTCAGCATCGGATTCCAGCTCATCCTCAGAGGGCTCTTCGGGATCTTCACTCACTGGTTCCGGCTCCTGCTGACTGCCTGTCTTCATAGTTTTCGAGGCCAGCCACTCACGCATGCGGGACACCGCCAGTATCGACTTCAGTCTCGAACCGATGCCTTTCATGTCAATAGCGGGGAGCCTGAACCCCGTGAATGAGGGCAGGCGGACCTTGAGCAGCCCGGATACCGGTGTGTATAGGACCAGCAGGACCAACAGTAATCCGGACAGCAATATGTAAGCGCCAACTGAACCGATGACTTTCGTCGTGAGTACTGTCAGTTCCCGGCCAAGGTAACCTCCGATACTGGCATCGCGAGCGATAGTCGGCGAGGTAACGACATGGATGTTGTACAACATGGTCAGAAGTAATCCGGCAGTCGCGGCGACAATCGTATTGACCCGGACTGTCCGCGCGAACTCGGAGGAGAACATCCGTAAGCTGACCACTAACAGCCCTGCGGCCAAAAAGTAGGCCAGCCAGCCGACAAAGGTCAGTAGGAAGTATGATAGATATGCCCCCAGCATACCGGCCTGATTGTGGTAGCTGACTTCGAACGGATTCAGGTGAGCGTCCACCAGCCCCGTAATGCGGGCATCATCGCTGTACGAATGGGTAGCCAGTGAAACGACCAAAATCGCAGCGAGCAGAAAGACCAGGACTCCGAGCGCCTGGTGTTTCCGTCCAGAGCGACTTGCTGATTTGCTCTTTCTCTTCGCCATAATGAGTAAACTTGCCGCCCCCGCAGAGAAATCTCAACAATAACTTGCCCGACCTGAGGCCAAAAAACAGAAAAGAGGCAGGGATACAACCGCTCCCTGCCTCAGAAACCGCCTTTGCGGCAAACTACTTGCGAACGGCGTCCTTGAGATTCTTGCCAGCCTTGAAGACCGGAACCTTGGTCGCCGGGATCTGAATGGTGTCACCGGTCTGCGGATTGCGGCCGGTACGAGCTTTGCGCTGCGAAATGGAGAACGTACCGAATCCTGCGAAGCTGACTTTGTTGCCATCCTTGAGCTGCCTGGTTACGCCTTCCATGAACGCGCCCAGAGCCTCGGAGGCCTGCTTCTTCGAAATACCTGACTCATTGGCCATCAGATCAATCATCTCGTCCTTGGTCATGGGACATCCCCTTCCATTATGTTTATGGGTTTTTCAGGTTCCTTTCTACCATTTTCTGTTCGCGAGATAATCCCAAACAGAAGGTACTGTCAACAAAAAGAAAACCCATAAACAGGCGAAAATACAGGCTTTTTTCGCGATTCGCACGCGGTGACGACTAATAAATGCCGCCCTGCAGACGCTGCGCATAGCTGTCATGCGAGTTGTCAATCTTGATTTCCGGCAGGGCCGTCACAAACAGCTTGAAGCCGAAGCCACGATTGGTGCCCGTGGGAACGAAGTACAAACTGCCTGTCCAGCAATGCAGTTGGCGGGAAATGTTAATGCTGACGTTTAATGTCTGATCCGTTAACAAATCGTACCGCTGATTCCAGGATACCTCGGTCAGCGGCGTCAGATAAAAACGTGCACTTAGTTCGATGTAGTTACTGGTCTTGCGGAAGCTGTCGCCCAGACCGCTCTGTGCGTAGTTGTAGTGGGCTGACAGCGACCAGCCCCGCCCGCCGGTGCTGGGCTCGGGACCTTCTGCCGCCGGAACCCGTTGGATTGGATCATCGAAGAAGAACGTACCACCTGAGATACCCGTAAACCGGCTGTCGAAACTGAATCGGGACACATAGAACAGCGGGTCGTCGGAGTTTGGCGCATAGAATGGCTGCGTAAGGCCTACCGTCAGGTTGAGACGAGGCAAGGCCGAGGAGGTAATCGTTGTCGTCAAGGGCGAAAGGGGAGTGTCCTCTTCCTCGAAATCATAAGAAAAAGAAGAGCGAACAGACAGCAAATCATACGTACTCTCCACCTCTCCCCTGCGCACCTTGGCGCTAAACAAGTGGTCCAGCCCAACAGAGACTCGCGAGCTTTTCCGACTGCTGGCGCCTCCTCCCGCGAAACTGCGCTGTTGCGGGAACAGGTCAATATCCGGCGACCAACTGTAACTCAATGAAGGAGTCATGGTGTGCCGAAGACCAGTCCATCCGAAAATATTAGGATAGATCGTGCCATACAGCGCGGTGTTCATCCCAACGCTGGCGCTGTAAGAGTATGTTCGGTACAGACGGTCCGTGTTGATCGCCGCCGCTTCAGACTGATCGGTCTCCCAGATTTTTATCCAAGTCTCGGAGTAGCGCAGGCTCGGTCGAATATTGATGTATTTGAACAGATCGATCTTGGGCAGATTGACGCCTGGATTGTGGGATACCTTGGTATAGCGCTTGTAAGAGCGCGTCTTGAGAGTGTCATAGACATTTTCGACATTCCATGAGGTCGTGTCGCCACTGACTGGATCGATAACAGGAGTGGAATCAACCTGTGCCACGAAAGGATCCTTGTCGGTTTCGCGATCTGAGTAGTTCAGCAAACTGGGCCGATACGTAAAACTGAAACCATGGTACCACCGTTGTACCAGATTGCCATTCTCGTCTTTCGACCCTTCGCCAAACGGCTTGATGACCGGCAACGACAGGCTCAACTCCGGCAGTTTGTCGCGTCGCGATTCGCGAACGAGATCAACATAGTGGTAGAATTCCCCATTGAGAGCGGTGCTCTTGCCGAAACGCTTGGCGAAACTCAGCCGTGAGGTCAGATTCTTGCCGGTGAGACGATCGGTCAGATTGTTGGAAAAATCGTCGTAATAGGTGGCATCGGAGACAAACCGGCCATAGCCACCGAGCTTAAGAGTCGGCGTGACATCGTGGTCATAGTTGGCATCAAATGTCCACCGGTTGGTCTTGATTTCCTGCGCTGATGCTCGAGAGTAGTCTGTCTCGCGCGTGTAACTCCCCTTCACGCTGGCCTTGACCACGTAGAGCTTATGGAAGTTCATCGCGCTTCTGAAGAGCAGCTTCTGGTCGTTCTCATAGTAATCGAAGGCACCAAGGACGTCCCAATAGTCCGAGGGGGCCCAGTAATAGCCCACATCCCGGACAAAACGCTCGCCGCGCTCGAAGTTTCCAAAGGAAAACGTCAGAAAACCCGAACGTCTCCCCTTCTGCAACGGGAACACGTAGTATGGCAGCGCGAGAAGCGGCAACCGTCCCAGATAGAAGACAACCGGCTTCGCAATCAGTTTCTCGCCCTCGATGAGTTTCAGGTTACTGGACCGGAAATGCCAGTGCGGGTTGGCGCTGTCACAGGTCGTGAATCGGCCGTGACAGCCATAGAAGATCTTTTCCTGCTCCTTGTAGAACCGTTCGCCATAGTAGAAGCCCTTGTCGTAGTCGGACTTCGACTGCACGATTCGCCCCTTCTGGGTATCGATAGAATACTCCAGGTAGTCTCCGAGCAATACCTGCTCGCCGTCCTTTAGCTCAACCGGGATGGTATTCGGCTGGAGTCGATACTTCAAGGCATACGGATCATCGACGACACTATCTGCACTGGTTGTTACCTCGGCCGAGAAAGCCTCCACAATGCGTTTGCGAGTGTCCATTTGCACGTCATAGGCTCTCAGGGCGACGGCCCCCGATTGAACTTCGGCCGACTCGCTGAGGATGATCGTGGAATCAGACAGGCGATAATCGATCCGCCGGGACTGGTATTCGATCGTGTCAACCGAGGCTGGCGGGAGACGCATTTCCGTGCCCATGGTGTCGCCCGGCAATGGTGCAGCAACTAATTCTCCGGATACATAGGTTCCGATGGCCCCTCCGACAACTGTCACGGTCTGAAGCTGGTTGTCGAGAATGTCGAAGCGAATAGTATCCCCGGAAACGGCGTTCTCGTGGAATTCTCGAGATCCGCGAGTGGTCGGATAGTACCACGAATAGGCCTGCGTCCAGCAGACGACCTCACTCAACTCCCCTTCGGTGAAATACAGCTTCAGGTTCCGGCCCCTGAGAATCGAGCGGTCAAACCAGGTTTCCGTGGTGTCGACAGCCTCAACGAATTCGCCGTTGGCAGAGTCGACAACATCGATTGAATCAAGAGCCTCGCCAGAGTAGTATATGCGAATCAACTCACCGGAAATCGTGGATCGCCCCCGCTTCACTACCGGGCTGCCGCGCAGGGTAATGACACTGGCGGCCATGTCAGCCTGGGCGGTATCCGATGTGGACGTCATTTCGCGTGAATCGATCTCGACAGCCCCAACAGCATAGGCGAACTCCGCCTCGCCATCGTGCTCTACGGTATCCCCTCGGATACGGACTTCGCTCAGGGTGTCCTCATGATTCAGCACGACCAGCGGGCGTTCATCCATGAAGGTGTACTGGCGCTCGTTGTCGAAGTAGGCGTACGGCCCGACAGCGTACATCGAATCGGTATAGGACCAGACCTCGACCGTATCTCCTCGAGAAATCGCAACCTCGGTATTGATGTCGTACAGGACAGAGTCTGCGAGCATTCGAAAGTCGCGGTCGTTGATATGAACACGACCCTTGAGATGGACATTTTCACCGCGTCGCCAGATAGCCGTATCGCAGGTGATAGTGCCCGTTTCGGTCCGGAAGACGACATCGCCGACCACATACGTGACGAGCTTGTCATCCTCCTGAATAATCTCCATTTGGTTGGAGTGTTCGAGCGTGATACGATTCGGCTGCTGCGCGAGCGCAACGGCGGCAAGCAGAATAGCCATCAGACTGCCGGAAGTCAGTATACTTACCAGCTTATGCCTCATCGATCGCCTTTGCCACAAGGTGCCCAAGCGCCTGCTCGCTGGCCAGCTTTACCTGTCCCACCTGAGCCTGAGTGTCACTGCCGCCACCACGCCCGCCCGTCAGCTCGCAGAGCTTGCGTGCCAGCACTCCGGCCCTGACCGGGCTGCCATCAGGAGCGGCAATCAGCAGTCGATCACTGGCAAGAACAATAGCGATAACCTTGCTCTGATCGGCCGCGAGACGCACCAGTTGGATCGCCGCCTTGGGATCAAGATCGGGGTCTATCGATATCGCGACGCTGACCCCGGCGATCTCTCGTGCCTGGCCACCAAGCTGGCCTGCCTTCACAGGCAGCAGTTCTTTCTGGGCTTGGCGAAGTTGGTGGCGATAGCTCTCGATTTCTCGCTGGAGTCCTGCGATCCGCTCCGGCAAATCCTCGACATGGCAGGTCAGCTCCGTAGCTACATCGCTGGTTATCTGCCAGCGCCTGGCATAGTCATTGAGAGCCTGTCTGCCGGCCAGAAACTTAATCAGAGCATGCCCGCGTAGAGTCTCTCGGCCGATGAACTTTATCAGCCCCACCTCGCCGGTGTTGGTGCAATGGGTTCCCCCGCAGGCGGACCAGTCAAGCTCACCAATCCTGATGACCCGCAGCATGTCCCGTTCCGGAGGTCGCCTGCGAAGCGGCAAATCGCGAGCCTGCTCGGCATTAACGAACAGAATGTCAATAGGATGACACTCGCGGACGATCTCATTGGCTCGTTGTTCGGCCCTGTCCAACAGCGATTGCTCCACGGCATCAGTGTCCAATTCAACGGCGCCATAGTCGATACCCAGGTGCACCGAGGTTGTCGCCATAGCGGCCATATCCGAGAACACGTGACTGATAATGTGCTGCGCGGTGTGTTTGTGCTGGTTGTCATGACGACGGGAGGCATCCACCATTCCGACAACCGACTGCCCAACCTCGCCTACCTGCTCTGTGGTAATGTGCTCGACAACCGACTCCCCTTCGCGCTCACTCTCGATCACGTCGATTACCCTGTGGCCTGCCAGCGTGCCAACATCGTGAAGCTGGCCACCCGACGTCGGGTAGAATGCCGAACGGTCTAAGACGCTATAGAACACCCTGTCACGCTGACCGGCGTCGGTGATGGTACCCTCGAACTCAAGGATAGTAGGGTCGCGATAATACAGTCGTTCCGTCATTATCTCTCAACTCACAGGGTTATCGCTGTTTCTTATACACACCCGTGGCCTGCCCTAACCCTGTTCGGACGCCGCAACCGTATTAGTCAGGCTGCCGACGTCTTCGACCTTAACCTCTATTACGTCCCCGGGCTTCATGGGAGAAATGCCGGAGGGCGTCCCGGTGGAGATAATGTCTCCGGGCAACAAAGTGGTGAAAGAAGTGATGTAAGCAATCAGCTTGGGGATAGGAAAGATCATTTGCGAGGTGCGGCCAGACTGCATCACTTTCCCGTTCAGTATGCCCTCGACGGCGAGGTCGGAGTAGTCTATGCCGGTGACAATCCATGGACCTATTGGACAGAAAGTATCGAAGCCCTTCGCGCGCGTCCACTGACCGTCCTTCTTCTGCAGATCACGCGCGGTGACGTCGTTGACACAGGTCAGCCCAAAGACATAGCGTTCGGCCTCGCTCTCCGGCACGTTACGGCAGCGAGAACTGATCACAACACCCAGCTCAGCTTCGTAGTCAACCCGTTCAGACTGCACAGGATGGACGATCTTCTCGCTGGGCCCAATCACCGAGGTTGGCGGTTTCATGAAGGTCAGCGGATACTCCGGTGCCTTATCAGCCGATTGTGAGTGCTTGACATGTTCCTGGTAGTTCAATCCAATACAGATGATTTTACCTGGTTCCACGGGCGCCTGAAGTGTGACTTGCTGAAGCGGTAGAGTTTCATCGGTCGCCTCTCCTCCGAGCCACGGTGGGCCGGTCAGCACCGTGATCGAGTCATCCCCGGTCAGGGAGCCGTAGGTAGTCGTCTTGCGGGAGGGGTGAAGGAACCGGATATAGCGCATGCTCATACAGCGTACCTTTCCCGGGCAGGCCAGTTGCCCAGTGTGTCAGTGTGATCCAATTGTCTGAGAATAAATCGCTCTTGCGGGTGGCGGTCAACCAATAATCATCAGATCTGCTTGAGCTTCCAACCCCCGCGATGAAACCATATGGCGAGAATGATGGCCTTGATTGTGGTGGTGATGGTTAGTGTCCACCACACGCCATTGATGCCCCAGTCGAGAGTGAATGCCAGAAAGTAGGCCAATGGTATACGGACAATGGCACCCGGGATCAAGACCACCATCGGCGGTATGGTATCGCCGGCTCCACCGAATGCTCCTTCAAGGACGATTTCAACAGCCATGGTCACTTGTGATAACCCGAGAATAATGAGATAGTCGGCCGCGATCTGAAGCACGGTGGGATCATCGGTGAAGAATCCGGCGATGTACTTTGGGAAGAGGATGAAGACGGCAGACATGACGAGTGTCAGACCAATCCCGATCCCGGTCGCCGTCCAGGCTCCGCGAGCGGCTCGATCCGGCTTGCCTGCCCCCAGGTTCTGGCCGACCACGGTCGAAGCCGCCATGGCGAATCCGTAGCAGGTAAGGAACGAAAGTGACTCCATTCGATTGCCTATACCCATCGCTGCGCCGGCGCTCGGTCCATAGACATGGACTATCTTGATCAGGAACCAGTAAACCACGACAAACACCAACTGCTGACTGGCAATAGGCAACCCTATGCGTGCGATGCGCAGCCAGTCGTTCCAGATAGGACGCAAGCGCAAGGTCAGCGGCAGTTCAAAGCCAAGCCGCCCTTTACTCACAAGATAGAGTGCCACGCTCATTCCGCAGAATACGGATATTGCTGTCGCCAGGCTCGCCCCGGCAAGCCCGAGCGGCGGTATCGGACCCCATCCAAAGATAAACAGTGGATCAAGCAGCATATTCAACAGCACGAACCCCGCCCCTATGAAGGTCGGAGTGCGCGTGTCACCGGTAGCCCTAAAGGCCGCAAAGATCGTCTCGACAATGAAGTAGAAGCTGGCCGACATAAAAAACACTCGCAGGTAGGCGGTACCGGCTTCAAGGGTTGCGGGTGACGAGTCCATGAAGGCCAGCAGCGCTGGTGTTGCAACAAAACCGACCACACTGAACAACAGTGCTATTGTCGCGGATAACTCGAGTCCCTGCCGCGTGAACTGTGAGGCGAGCAGGTAATCACGCTTACCCATGTGACGGGACACGGTGGCCGTCACCCCAACCGTAACCAAAGATATCGCAGAAAAGATCGTCCAGATCACGACCATTGATGTGGTCAATGCATCCTGCGCCACAGCCCCCAGGTGACCGACCCAGAAATAGTCTGTGACCGTCAGCGCGAACTCCATGAACATCCCAATGACCGCCGGCAAAGCCAATGAGAACACCGAGCGGAAGATCGAACCGCTGGTGACACTCTCCACTTTCTTGTTGACTATGTCCATGGGATTCAACTCGGTAGCATTCGCCCCCGTGCTCGCCACATCAGGCAGCGACGGCAGTTTGTCACAACCTTAAAGAATTCTTCCAGAGTAGTGTCTGGCTACATCAGGTTCAGATTCCGGAAGAGGTATTCCGGATTAAGCGGCTCATCGGTCCCCCGATGCAGCAAATCCTGCCATGGATACCGGCTGCCGAATCGGAGATAGTTCTGGGTGATAAAGGCACCAATAGTGGCGTTGTCTACCAGTTCGCCATAGCTCCGTTCAAGGAACGCAATTGTCTGCGCGGCAATCACCTGGCCAAGAAGTTCATTTTGTATGGTAACAGGAGCTGAGACGAATGATGGTTCATTTGCCCAGGGTTTGAGGTCATCATGACGAGGCAATCGCATGATCTTCTCGAACAAATCCCAGTAAAGCTTGTTCAGATCGCGGTTGGGATTCTCATACGCTTCAAACTCAAATCGAGCCATCAGAAGCAACGCTCGCAAATTGATGATGCGATACCGGACACTGGACTGCACGTACTCATCGGCTACCTGGCCGGGGACCGCAGCATATGATGTCAGCCACTGATGACGCATCGGCAATTGCTTGAATACCTCGCTGACACCGGTGATCCAGCACTCAGGGACCACTCTGCTGAACATTGGCTCATCCTGCGTCACATGAGCAGCAAAAAGCGCCATCCCAAGTCCTCCAAGGTAACTCCGAGCTGGCCTGAGACCATCGTCAAGTGTAAACACTGCTCTCACGTCACGACCGGGTTCGACGGCAGCCACGACGAATGCCGCCATTGGGTTGTCTTCGGGCAAGTAATCTATGTACACCGGCAAGGCATCGAGATTGAAGCCCATTTCAAGAAGCGACATACTAACCGCATCGAGCTGGGTGTCCACGGGGAGGAACTGATCGACCCGTGAATGTGCACGCCGCTGCGCGTATTCCAGGTCCCAGATTTCGATAGTTTCCTGCCCGAGCTGGACGTGCAGATTGTAGATGGCGGTATCATAAGCAAGTGATGTTACGGAGTCGACCCGATCCAGCAGCTCGCGATATGGCGTTCGGTCAATACCCTGCTGATCCAGCGCCAAGTTGAAATACCCGGCAAAACCGGACCGGCGTGCCACCTGATTGCGCATGCGGAACAAGCGAGCGACTTCCTCTGCAGGCTCTGCACCCATAGCGGCCCAGCTTCGATAAGCCATTTCTCGTTCAACCGGATCAGTTGAAACGGCAATGCGACGCCGGAGCACTCCGCTGGTCATAGTACCCTCGTCTCCGACACCACGAAACCGATCGTAGTAATCCCGCAGATGTCGTTCGAGTTCAGCAATCCCTGCGTTGCCATCGACCTGGCCACGCTTGACCGCCCGAAAAGCCAATTCCCAGCGGCGCTGCTCTGACCCGTCACCTACCAGTCGACGTCCCTCGTCAAGAATGGCAAGCAGCCTCGGATCCGAGACAACATAGTTCCACAACCCCCGGTAGAACTCAAGCGAATCGGCATCACCGGTCGTGAACTGTTTCCAATGCTGCTCCGCGAGTTGGCGAGCGGTCCAGTCTAACTTGATTTCCAGCGAATCCAGAGCCATTCTCACCTGGCTTTCGGTCACCCTGGTCTCTTCACAGCCACCGACAAATTGTAACCCGGCGGTAAGCAGAATCAATAAACCGAATAGTACCGTTCGCTTCATCACTCATCTATCCTTTCGACGTGTCAGCGAAATAAGACAGCGCCATAGCGTAGCCATAAAAACCGAACCCGGCCAGCGTTCCCTGACATACCGGGGCGATCACCGACTTGCGGCGAAACTCCTCGCGGCCATAGATATTGGACATGTGTACTTCGACAGCCTCGATATCGACAGCAGAGATAGCATCGCGCAGCGCATAACTGTAGTGGGTTAGTGCCCCTGGATTGATAACCAAACCGTCAGCATTGGGGGCCTCGCGGTGGATGAAGTCGATCAACTCGCCTTCGTGGTTCGACTGAAAAAACACCAGCTCCGTATTCAGCTCGGTAGCCATCTCTTCCAACCGCTTGTTCAGTTTGTCCAGCGAAGAGGTCCCGTAGACCTGCGGTTCCCGCTTTCCGAGCAGATTCAGATTCGGCCCATTGACGACCAAGATCTTGCTCATCTAAGCTCCCAATGCCTGATAAGTTGCTACCATTCTTTCACATGCCTCGATGATTATCTCATCCGGGGGGCTGTCCACTATTATCGGCTCTCCGACGTCGCGGATCAAGACAAATCTGCCGGCCTGTCCCTGACGCTTCTTGTCGAGCGCCATTGCCCCGAGCAGATCCTGCGGATCAAGCCGGGTTCTGGGTATGAGAGGCAGCATTCGCCGCACGAGGGCATTGAAAGGCTCCAGAGCGGCACGCCGCCGGGGCATCAGAAGACAGCTCATCTCGTTGGCAGCCAGTATCCCCAGGATTACGGCCTCGCCGTGTCTGAGCTTGCGATAACCAGTCACAGTTTCGATCGCGTGCCCGAACGTATGGCCATAATTGAGCAACATACGCAGCCCGCCCTCTCGCTCATCAGCAGCCACGACATCCGCCTTGTACTGCACCACCTCCCTGATCACGGCGGCTAACCGACGATGTGCAAGAAAATCTCCGCTCTCCAGCAAATCCATGAGCATACGGCACAGGTCCGTCCCCATAAGCCCGGCATACTTGACAATCTCCCCCATTCCGGCGACAAGCTCGCGTCGCTCAAGAGTGGACAGGAAGTCAATATCGCACAGCACCGCCCGTGGCTGCCAGAAGGAGCCGATCAGGTTCTTGCCACGGGCATGGTTGACGCCTGTCTTGCCTCCAATGGCAGCATCAACCATTCCAAGCAGAGTGGTACTGACAATGCCCCAGCGTATTCCCCTCAAGGCTGTGGCAGCGGCAAATCCAACCATGTCCGACAGCACACCGCCGCCCACGGCAACAACTGTGTCCCTCCTTCCCACTCGCTCGCTCAGTAAGAAGTCTATTATGCCGCCAACCTCCTTCAACGTCTTGTTCCTTTCAGAGACTGGCACGGTCAGTTCGATCGGCTCATATGGCTTCCAGTGTTTCAGCAGGCGCTGGCCATGAAGCGCATAGACCTGAGCATCAAAGACGACAAACAGTCGACCTTCCCGATGGAAACCCCGCAGGTACTTGTCAAACCGTTTGAGTGCACCCGAACCAATGATCACATCATAGCTGCGCTCGGACAGCGCTACCTTAACCGTGGGCATACTTCCTCCTGAGCTTCTCGATTACCATATCTACCGTCTGCTGCGGTGACCGGTTGGTGGTAGCGACCGTAAGGTCTGCCTGATGATAAACCGCTCGGCGTTTGCCAAGAAGGGTACCAATCCGCTTGAATCGCGCCTGACGCGAAGGTAACGAAACACCATCCTCTGCATCGACCAGCAGCGGCCGATCATCAGCAGTTCTCAGTCGGCGCTCAAGCTCGCGGATACTGCAACTGAGAAACACGCTAATGCCGCTGCTCTTGATCAGATGCCGATTGCGCGGCACAGTTGTGGCACCACCACCCAGAGCAATCACCTTGGGACTGGCATCGGCGGCAACTTCAGCGAGTAAATCCGTCTCCAGCTTCCTGAACGCTACCTCTCCGCCGTCTGCGAAGATGTCGCTAATCGTTCTGCGCCGCCTCGCTTCCACTAAGCTGTCGGTGTCTACGAACTCTCGACTCAATTCTCTGGCCAGAAGCGGCCCGACCGTAGATTTGCCGCAGCCGGAAAAGCCGATCAGATAAATGTGGCGTTTCGGCACCATGACATTGGCTTCTGCCGTCATCTCTGTTCATCTCCGAAAACATCTTTGAGAATGTCGTCAGCACAGACGTCTAACCCCGTCCACAGCCGATACGACTCCACCGCCTGTTCGACCAGCATCCGTGCCCCGTCGATTGCTATCAACCCGGCTTCACGGGCGATGGCCACAGCCTGATTCGGCCGGTTGTAGTTAAGGTCGAAATACACAGCCGCTTCACCGGCTGCGAAATCAATCGGCGGAAGTTCATCGACATGATTGAAACCGGCAAGAGGTGTACAGTTAACAATCAATCCAATATCTGCCATCCCCCAATGCGGTTTGTCCAGCAACCCAATCTCTATCTCCACGCCACCCAGCTTTCGCTCGTGTTCGCTACGAAAAAGCTCGGCGCTGCTCAGAGACCGCGAGGCAAGCACAAAGCGGGGCAAGTTGAATTCCTTGACGAGTACACGCATAACTGCCCGAGCGGCTCCGCCCGTCCCCAGGATGAGTCCAGTCCGACCCGAGAATCTCTGCTTGTGAGCCGTCAGAGAAGCAACGACGCCCTGGTAATCAGTGTTGTATCCGTGAAGTCGATTACTGACGACGGCAACCGAGTTGACAGCGCCAATTGCCCTGGCCTTCGCGTCGACTTCATCAAGACGACGAAGCAACTGCTGCTTGTACGGAATGGTTACCGCGAAGCCGTTGAGTTGTACCGCTGTTGTACTCAGCCACTCAGAGAGGTGTGAAGGCGCGAAGTCGTAAACCTCGAACGAACCGTCCTGTCCGGTCCTGCGAAAGATAGCTTCAAAGATGTCTGTCGATTTGGAGTATGCTATGTTGTGGCCGATCAGACCGAGTCTGATGCTACTCATTCCTTGCGTATCCCCTCAAGCAGATCGAAGAAACCGGGGCAAGATATATCAACTACACTGTCGTCATCAATTGTCGATGGACCCACCGCTCCGAGAGCCGCGACCGCGAACGCCATAGCAATTCGGTGATCACCGAAACTACGGAAATCAGCTCCGGCAATCTCGGCCTTGCCCTCGATCGCCAGACCATCATCGAGAACGCCACACTTGATACCCATACGGTCCAGATTCTGCGCTATAGCTGCCAGGCGATCGCACTCCTTTACTTTCAACTCGGCGGCATCACGAATAATGGTCGTGCCGGGGGTATACGCAGCTATGACACTGACAATGGGTATCTCGTCGATCAGCCCGACCGTCGTTTCGCCCTGAATCTTGCGGGGCTTGAGATCGCCTCCGGTAACTGTGACCCGACCCCTGGCCTCACCCGACACCGTGGCCCGATCCTCAATCTTCACCCGGCAACCACACGCTTTCAGGTAATCCAAAAAGCCGGTTCGAGTCGAATTCAAACCACAGTTCTCGATAGTCACCCTGCCACCTGAAATCGCTGCCGCCGCCAGGAAGAACGCCGCCGATGAAACATCACCCGGAATGTCCACCAGGCCCCCGAGCACGCGGGCCTGCCCGGTGAGAGTAATTTCCTTCTTGAACGACTCCGGCATCTCCATCCGTCGCTTGCGAGGGTCCACCGGATCGTCAACCAGAACCGGCTTGATGTGCCTGACATTGAGTCCCTCTCCCAGTTCCTGGAGCATCAGTTCGGTGTGATCTCGCGAAACATGATCCTCACGAACAACGGTCGTGCAACCTGAGGCAAGCCCAGCCAGCAAGATCGCAGATTTCACCTGAGCCGAAGCTACCGGCAGCCGATACTCGAAGGGCAACAACTTAGCCCCGCGTATGCGCATCGGGAGACGGTTGTTGTCAGAGAATATTTCCGCACCCATCTGCGTCAAGGGATCGATAATCCGCCTCATCGGGCGGCCCTGAAGTGATTCGTCTCCGGTCAGCGTTGCCTCGGCCTCGGATCCGGCAAGAATCCCTGCCAGCAATCTTGCGGTCGTTCCGGAGTTCCCGCAGTCAATCTGCATATCCGGCGTGATCGTGAACTCATCTGGCGGGCGCAGGACGATGCGGTCAGAGAATCGCTCGATTTCCACCCCCAGTTGCTCGGCTGCCCGCAATGAGGTCTGGCAATCAGCGCTGCCTGGAAAGTTAACAACTGTAATTGGCCCCTCTGCGAGCAAGGACAACAGAGCCGCCCGGTGCGCTATGGACTTGTCCCCGGGCACCGAGAGGGTACCTTCGATAACCTTTGCCGGAGAAAGCTGGCGTATCACGGACAGGTCCTGCTAACAGCGGGTGCGATCTTGCGGATCTGATCCATCATGTCACGGAACATATCGGGCGTGAGCGCCTGGGGACCATCCGACAATGCATTGGCCGGGTCATGGTGTACTTCGACGATAATCCCATCAGCGCCAACTGCCACTGAGGCACGTGACAGCGGCGTCACCTTGTGCCGTTTCCCAGTGCCATGACTGGGATCGGAAATAATCGGTAAATGGCTGGTGCGCTTGACGAAGGGTACCGCCGACAGATCCAGAGTGTTACGGGTATGGTCGGCAAAGGTACGCACCCCGCGCTCACACAGGATGACATTGCGATTACCCTCGGACATCACGTATTCTGCAGCCATAAGGAATTCATCGAGTGTCGCCGACATGCCACGCTTGAGCAACACCGGCTTACTGGTCCGGCCGGCTTTCTTCAGCAAGGAGAAATTCTGCATATTCCGAGCGCCGATCTGGATGATATCCGCGTACTCTGCAACCGTGTTGAGGGTCTCGGTATCAATGGCTTCGGTGACAATCTTCAGGCCAAACCTTTCCCGTACCTCCGCGAGTATCTTCAGGCCTTCTTCCTGGAGTCCCTGGAAACTGTACGGTGACGTGCGCGGCTTGTAGGCACCACCACGAAACACCTTGGCACCACCTTTTGCCACAACCTCGGCAATAGTGAAACACTGCTCGCGGCTCTCAACCGAACACGGACCGGCCATAACCACCAGCTCGTCGCCGCCGATTTTGACCCCACCAATATCGACGACAGTATCCTCAGGATAGAACTCCCGGCTAACCAGTTTGTAGGGAGCCGTAACATGGATAATCTCCCGGACTCCCTCCTGGGCATAAATCCTGTCAGCATCGACCTGCGACTTATTACCGGTGACACCAATGGCAGTCCGCTGGGCACCCGGGATAGGGTGAGCAGTAAGCCCCATCGACTCAATTTCGCGGCACACCTTCTCCACTTGTTGCGGAGTGGCGGCGGTCTCCATCACGATTAGCATAGGTTACTCACTATCTGTATCCGCATACTGAGGGTGTATCTGCGGCGGCATGGTTTCCTACATTTGCTGCGGTGCCGGAATTCCCAGCAGGCGCAGACCTTCTCCGATAACCGTCTGAACGGCCTTGACCAATACTATACGCGCGTTGGTTCGCTCAACATGGTCCTCGGACACAATTTTGTCAATCCGGCCTTGCTCATCCTTGCGCTGGTATACCTTATTGAATGCCGCAGACAGCCTGAGCAAGTAACTCCCGATATAGTATGGGTCGAAATTACCTGCAGCATCATGGACTGCACGCGGAAAGTCGTACAGCAACTCGATCACCCGCTGCTCCTCTTCGGCCACCAGGTATGAGGTGTCAAACTCGGTAGGAATCGGCGCGTCGAAGTGACGCAGCAACGAGCACAAACGGGCGTGTGTGTATTGCAGGTATGGCCCGGTCTCACCTTCGAAACTGAGCACCTGGTCCCAATCGAAGCTGATATCCTTCTGGCGCTTGGCCATAAACTGGGAAAAGACAATCGCCCCCACACCAATCATGTGTGCGGTCTGGTCGATCTCTGCTGTGTCAGGATTACGCTGGATGATCCGTTCTTTGGCCAACACCCGCGCCTTCGCAATAACATCTTCCAAAAAGACGATATTCCCCTTGCGCGTCGACATCATGGTGGCCGAACCGGTTTCCGTATCCATGAACTTCACCCAGCCGAAATCGACATGAGCGACCCGGTCACTGGCCCGCTCTCCCTCAGGAATCCCCTCAGCCTCTTCCAGCAATGCAATGGCCTTGAAGACCTGTTTGAAATGGTCCGACTGGGAGGTAGCGACAACATAGAGCATCAATGAGAACCGCCACTTGTCCCACCGGTACAGCAGTCCGGCCAGATCACGAGTGGCATACAAAGTCGCCCCATCAGCCTTGCGAAGCAACAACGGGGGCAGTTGGTCATCGTGAAGATCCACGACCTCGGCGCCGCGAGACATTGAGGTCAGTCCCGCCTTACGGAATCGCTCAATCACCGGCTCCATCTTGTCATTCAGGAAGGCCTCACCGGTAATCCAGTCGAAGTCGATTCCCATGAGAGCGTAGATACGTTCGAACTCTTTCAGCGACAGTACCCGAAAGCGCTCCCACAATTCATGCTCTTCGGGTGCTCCCTCTTCAAGGCGCTTGAACGCCTCGCGAGCTTTGTCATCCAGTTCGGGATTGTCCTCTGCCTCCGTGTGGAAACGGACATACAAACCATAGAGCTTCTCGACCGCGCTCTCGGACAGATCCAGCCCTTCTCCCCACAGTCGATAAGCCACAATCAGCTTCCCGAACTGAGTACCCCAGTCGCCGAGATAGTTGATCCCAACTACCGTATGCCCCAGCTTCTGGAAGATCAGTCGCAGCGAGTTGCCGATGATTGTCGTCCGAAGGTGCCCTATCCCAAACGGCTTGGCGATATTGCAGGAACTGTACTCGACGAGCGTCGTTTCGCCACGGCCCTCGTCGCTCTGACCGAACGTGCTGCCCTGACCGAGAATATCTGTCAACGTGCTGCGCGCCATACTGCCCGGATCGATCCGGGCGTTAATGAACCCACCGGCAGCCTCACAGCGAATATCCGATTGCTTGTCGGTAAGAACCTCATTCATGGCGTCACAGATCTTCTGTGCAATATCCGGCGGCTTGGCTTTGAATTCCTTGGCGAACCGGAACACCGGCAGGCAGAACCGACCCATCTTGGGGTCCTTGGGCAACCCGAGCATCTCGTAGAGGCTGGAGGTCTCAACGGCACTTGAATCTGTGTCCGGGTACGCCTTCGCGAACGCCTCTTGAGCTGCCTCGGCAAACTCCTGATGATAAGTATCTTTGTAGCTCATTGCACCTAAGTCTCTTGCGACAGCCTCTGTTGACCTACAACACCTTGCGCAAAGCGCTCACAAACGTGCCAACTGCCTTCTCCGACGCAGCCTGATTGCGCGCCTCCCGAATGATGCGCACAAGTTCCGATCCAACCACCACCCCATCGGCAAAACGCGTCAGTTTCCTGGCCGCATCGGGGGATGACACACCAAAGCCCGCCACAAACGGTTTGCGCAACTGCACCTTGAGACGGGACAAATAGTCGAAGGTATCTGTGCCGAAGCCGCGACGCGCTCCTGTAACTCCGGCGACAGTTACGGCATATACGAAATGGCTGCAACTGTTGTCAATTACTTTAATCCGGTCCTCGGAGGTCGTCGGGGCCACCAGGAACACGGCCGACAGATCGCATGACTCTGCGCGGCGTTTGAAGTCCTTCGCCTCATCGACCGGCACGTCAGGCACAATCAAGCCGTCGATACCGGCTGCCGAGGCCGCTCCCATGAACCTGCGCTCTCCAAAGGCAAGCAGCGGATTGTAGTAACCCATGAGCAACAGCGGCGTGTCGATACGCTGGCGCAGAACCGCGACCGAGTCGAGAATCCTGGTCAATGTCGCGCCCTTGTCCAGCGCTTTCTGTGAGCTGTACTGAATCTGTGGACCATCGGCCATCGGGTCGGAAAACGGAATGCCGATCTCGATCATATCAGCTCCCGCCTCCGCGGCAATCTCGACATATCTCATAGATTGCCGCATGCTGGGAAAGCCGCCCGTAAAGAACGGCACGAGCAGTTTGCGCCTGTCTGGCCGAGCTATACATTGGGCGATTCGGTTCACGGTGTCCCCCCATACCACCGGTCATAGATGGGCATGTCTTTGTCGCCACGACCGGAAAAGCACACTACGACATTGTCCGACTTTCTGAACCTGTCACCATTGCGGGCCAGCCAGGCGAGTGCGTGGGCTGTCTCCATAGCGGGAATGATGCCCTCCTGACGCGTGACCAGTTCGAACGCCTCAACGGCCTGTTTGTCTGTGGCCGAGAAATACTGTACACGACCAATGTCCTTTAGATACGAGTGCTCCGGCCCAACCCCGGGGTAATCCAGGCCGGCGGACACTGAGTGCGGCAAAATGATCTGACCATCTCGGTCGTAAATTAGATAGCTGTACGAACCGTGCAACACTCCCGGCTTGCCCCTGGATAGTGTGGCAGCATGAAGACCGCTTCTGAGGCCCTTGCCGCCCGCCTCGATACCATACATGGCCACTGTGGCGTCATTGACAAACGCGTGGAACATCCCCAACGCGTTGGAACCGCCACCGATACATGCAATGAGCGCCCTCGGGAGCCTGCCGAATGCGCGACGAGCCTGCTGACGTGTTTCGCGACCTATGATGGACTGGAAATCACGGACGATCATCGGATACGGATGAGGCCCCACGACCGAGCCGATAATATAGAACGTGTCCTGCACGTTAGTCACCCAGTCGCGCAGGGCCTCGCTGGTGGCGTCTTTAAGCGTTGCCGACCCGGCCGTGACCTCACGCACCTGTGCACCAAGCAGCTTCATCTTCTGCACGTTCGGGGCTTGCCGTTCAATATCTTCGGAGCCCATATAAATGATACACGGCAGGCCGAACCGGGCGCAGACCGTGGCCGTCGCCACACCGTGCTGACCGGCACCCGTTTCCGCAATGATCCGCTCTTTGCCCATATACCTGGCCAGGAGAATCTGGCCAACCGTATTGTTGATCTTGTGGGCACCGGTATGCGTGAGGTCCTCGCGCTTAAACCAGATCTTCGGACCGCTAACATACTCCGTAAACCTCTGCGCGAAATACAGCGGTGTCGGGCGCCCGACAAAGTCAGCGAGCGTCTGTTTGACTTCCTGCCTGAAGGCCTTGTCGCGGCGCAACCGACGGTACTCCCTCTCCAGCTCGGCCAGTGCCATCATGACCGTCTCGGGAACATACCGTCCGCCATACTCACCGTATCGGCCCTTGCGATTCGGACCGCTGCGCAATCTGTCAGGCTTTCGACTCACGCCACATCCTCTTGCATACGTCAAAGAAGCGCTCCATTTTCCTGTGCGACTTGACACCGGGTGCATTCTCAACACCGGAGTTAACATCGACTATCTCAGGAGCATATATGCGCACACCTTCTTCAACATTGGCTTCACCTATACCACCAGCCAGGACCAGTCGATTGATAGGCCGCGGAGGCTTCAGCGACCAGTCGAACGACTGTCCGGTTCCTCCCGGCTTGCTCTTGGTGGCGTTATCAAGCATGACAAAGTCCGCCATCGATGCAAACACCTTGTCATAATCTGCCATGCTATCAACGTGAAAAGACTGAACAACACTAAGCCCCGCCTGATGTATCTGCTCTATGTCACTATCCGTCAGATCACCATGTACCTGCAAGCGATTCAGCCCAACCGATTGCGCCACCTCGATCATCGCTGCGCAATTCTCCCCGACGAATACACCAACCCGAATGATTGCTGAATCCAGAACCTCGCATATCTCACGAGCTTGTCCGAGGCTGACATACCGTGGAGACTTCTCATAGAAGATTAACCCGATCATCTGTGCCCCGAGTTCAGCCGCCTTGAGTGCATCCTCCGGCCGCGTCATACCACATACCTTCACATCAAATCGCAGCATCACACGCCTCTCAGACTGCGAAGTAATGACACGGGATCCTCGCTTGTCACCAGAGACTCCCCGACCAGGAAGCAGTTGTAGCCGGACTGCTGTAAACGGGACACATCATCGAAGGAGAATATGCCCGATTCGCTTACTATAGTGCGGTCATCGGGGATAAGTGTGGCCAGCTTCTCGCTAACAGCCAACGACACGTCGAAGGTCTTGAGATTCCTGTTATTGATTCCGACAATCCTTGCCCCGGCTGCAACTGCCGCCTCTGTCTCCGTCTCGTTATGAGCCTCAACAAGACAGTCCAGACCAATTGATTCTGCTTCTGCGATGAACTCGCGGAGCACCGACTCTCCCAGAAGCGCCGCAATCAGCAGGACCGCATCGGCCTGCATGCGTCGGGCATAATGTAGTTGCCACTTATCGAGGATGAACTCCTTGCAAAGAACTGGTAGACCGGTGACCTGCTTAGCCTCTGCCATAAACTCGGGGCGACCGTAGAAGTACTTACGATCAGTTAACACCGACAGAGCCGCCGCCCCCCCGTCGCGATACTTGGCGGCCAGGGATTTCACATCGAAGTTCTCCTTCAGCACTCCACGCGAGGGCGACCCTTTCTTCAACTCGGCAATAATATTGATCCCCTCGCGCCTGAGTGCCCGGCGAAACGGGAATGAAGGCTCCGGCTGCGGCTCGACACGAATGCGGTCGAATGGCCGTTCGATTTTCATGTCGTCGACCTCAAGCCGCTTATTCATTGCGATTGTGGCCAAAATGTCGTTCATATCGCGTTCTCCCGGATGATCACCCAGGCATGTTCCTCCTGGGAGTGGATCTCCGCTTTGTGGAAGAAGCTATAGAACAGAATCGATGATGTCACATACAATATGACCGTGATATTCATCGCTACCGTATAGCCATAAGCCTCGATCAAGTGCCCGCCGGCAGCAGTGGAGAACATCCAGGACCCCGTCCATGCTATCATCAGCAGTGCGTTAATCAGCCCCTGTTCGTTTTGCTCGGCCAGTTCCATTCCGAGGTTATTGGTGATGGGTACGCCCAGGTTCATCAGGCCACCCCGGACCACAAACGCCGCTACGGATAGTGGCAGAATGTAACTGTAGGATAGAATCAATAAGAAGGGAATCGAGGCCAACTGTGTAATCACGACTGTCCGCACGAGCCCAAATCGTCGTGCCAGCACAGGTCCAACCAGAGTGCCGGCCAACATGGAAAATTGCATTAAGGCATAGTACTTACCAATCTCATCCGGTGGCAGCCCAAACCGATCTCGAAAGTACAGGGTGAGAAACGGTATGACCAGACCGGCTCCTGAGCCAATAATCAGATTCGCCACCATGATTTTGGCATACAGCTTTCCCCGCAATCGCAATTGCTGTCGACTGATCCGAATGCGGTTCTCTTCATCAGAAGGACGCGAAGCCCGGATGAGGCTGAACGGGGCCAGTGCCAGCAACGCCACCGCAATACCGATGTAGAGTGCATACCGGTAGCCGATTATGATATCACCGTAGTGTTCCCCGATCGCCGATGCCAGCTCCCCGGACCCAACCGAGCCGACGATTCCCGCCAGGAGCATCATACCAAAGGAAAACGAGAAGACGTGAGTACGCTCCACCTTGGTGGAGTTACGCATGAAGAAAGGCCCGCCAGCCACACGGAAAATGGCAAAGGACATTCCTGTCAAAATGGCAAACAGCAACATCAACTGGTACACGGGATAGCTCACCATGACGAAACTGAACACCGCCAGCAATACACAACTCGTTAGCAGAAAGGGCTTCAAGCGGAGCCGCCCCAGGAGGATGGCAGCAGGTATGGCTATCACTGTCATGCCGACGGCACGCGCGGAGAGGATCTGCCCAATGTCTCCCTCGGGATATCCCAGCTCGCGAAGGTACAGATTGAACAGTACCAAGAAGACCTGGAAATTGAGCCCCATGAGCGCAGAGCCAAGCAGATAGAGGCGAACATTGGGCGAAAATCGGCGGACATCACTTATGTAATGCTTGACGCCCCCGATCAGCCGACCGACTACATTTAATCGGTGGGATTCTGTCTGGTCTTCTTTCGTCCTTGTAACCATTAGTTATGGGAACAGTCGATCCATTGGCGCAGTTTCTTCGAAGCCGCACCGTTAGACATCACATCCAATGCCAAAGCCGTTCCATCGCGCAACGTGTCGGCCAATCCCGAGACATAGAGCACGGCACCCGCGTTGAACGCAACCGCATCACGATAAGCACTTTTCGTCCCATCGAAAATGCTCTTCAGGATGCCCATATTGGTCTGAGTGTCTCCGCCGACAAGAGACTCGGCCGGGTGTTGACTCAAGCCGACCTCGGCCGGGGATACCGTGCGGCTGACCAGCTCGCCATTGCGAAGCTCTACATAATCGCTGGCCGCACATGCCGAGAACTCGTCCAACCCATCGTGGGAGTGGACCACCATCACATGTTCCGAACCGGTCAACATGAGCACCTCGGCCATCAACCCCATTACGGTCCTGTCGTACACGCCGACAACCTGCCGTTTCACTCCGGCAGGGTTGGTCATCGGGCCAAGCAGGTTGAAGACTGTTCGTACGCCCAACTCTTTGCGCGGACCCGCGGCGTGCTTCATGGCCGGATGAAACAACGGGGCGAACATGAATCCGAATCCGACCTCATCGATATGCTGCTGAACATTGATGGGCGGCGCATCAATCTTGCCACCCAAAGCTTCCAGCAGATCGGCCGAACCGCACTTCGAGGTCACCGATCGATTACCATGTTTGGCCACGGTGGCCCCGCCGGCCGCAGCCACGAAAGCAGCCGCTGTCGAGATATTGAAACTGTGCGAGCCATCACCACCCGTTCCACAGCAGTCAACAGCATGCCCATTCTTGAGATTGATCCGAACCGAATGCAGCCGCATCGACTTAACGAATCCGGCCACTTCATCCGGGGTCTCTCCCTTCTGTTTCAGCGCGATTATGAGACCTGCGATCTGGGCCGGAGTCCATTTGCCACGCATTATTGCATCCATGGCCGCGGCGGCCTGTTCAATTGTCAAGTGCTGCCGAGCAAAGACCTTGTTGAGTAAATCGCTGATCATCCCGTCATCTCCAGAAAGTTCCTGAGCATCGTCTTGCCGTCGACCGTCAGAATCGATTCGGGGTGAAACTGCACACCCCAGAGGCGACAGGCGGTATCTTCGATTCCCATAAGAACTTCATCGGATGTCCAGGCGATCCGTTTGAATTGGCCTGGAAGAGTCTCTGGCTCAACAACCAGCGAATGATAACGTGTCGCCGTAAATGGCGACGGAACCCCCGTGAACAGCCGCGAACCGGAATGCAGTATTTCGGATGTCTTGCCATGCATCAAGGTTGGCGCATAACCAATCACTCCACCGTATACCTGTGCTATGGCCTGGTGTCCCAGACAGACACCCAGAATGGGGATATCTCCGGCTACCGCCGCTATCAATTCGTTCATTATGCCGGCATTCTCAGGTCGACCGGGACCGGGCGAGAGCACAATCCCCTGTGGCCTGAGATCTTGAATCTGCCGAACCGTCAGTTCATCACTGCGGTAGACCTCTGTCTGAGCCCCCAGCTCAGCGAGATACTGGAACAGGTTGAACGTAAACGAATCGTAATTATCCAAGAGTACAAACACGGGCGGTCCTCTCAGTCCTTCTGCAACACCGCTTCCATGAGTGCCGAGGCCTTGGCCCGGGTCTCATTGAATTCAGCTCGCGGTTTCGAATCAGCCACGATACCGGCGCCGGCCTGTACATGGTACGTGCTACCCCGCTTGACTATCGTGCGAATGGCAATGCAGGAATCCAGGTTCCCCCAGAAATCGAGATAAGCCACGGCGCCGGCATAGGGACCACGCCTGTGACTTTCGAGTTGATCGATTATCTCCATTGCCCGAATCTTGGGCGCTCCGGATACCGTCCCGGCCGGGAAACAGGCCAGCAGACCCTCAAGCGGTGACACTCCCCGCTCCAGCTTACCGGCGACCGAACTGACAATATGCAACACGTGGGAGTATCGCTCGATTATCATCTTGTCTCGCACATGGACACTACCGGGTCGACTCACGCGCCCGATGTCGTTTCTGCCGAGGTCAAGCAACATGGTATGTTCGGCAATCTCCTTGGGGTCGGCAAGCAACTCGCGGGTCAGCTTGGCGTCCTCGGCCTCGGTTCTTCCGCGCGGTCGAGTTCCGGCAATCGGCCGAGTTTCGATTTCGCCATTCTCGACCCTCACCAGCATCTCTGGAGAGGCACCAATCAGAGCATCGTCTCCAGACCTCAACAGAAACATGTAGGGCGAGGGATTGATACGCCGCAACCGGCGATACACCTCAAGCGCCGCTCGTGTTGAATCTACCGACCAACGCTGGGACAGCACGACCTGGAAGATGTCTCCTTCCTTGATATACCGTTTGGCACTGCGGACCATCCGCTCAAACTGCTTCTGCTCGTACTGCGACCGAACCTTCCCCGTACGGATCGCCCGTTGCTTAACAGGACGTCCACCACGCTGAAGGCGAGCCACCAGCGATTCCACCGTGGCCCGGGCCTCATCGTATCTTGACCTCAATCCGACTGTGCCCGGCTCATGCATGATGTTGCTAATAACGACAATCTCCTGCCGCAAGTGATCAAACGCCACCAAGGACTTGTACAGCCCGAATCGCATCAACGGCATGCCTATCTCGTCCTTATTGTCATCCGGTATATCCTCGAGCCAACGAATGGTATCGTAGGCCAAGAAACCGACCGCCCCGCCCGTAAACCGAGGTAAACCCGGCACCTGCACAGGCTTGTACTGGCGAAACAGTTCCTGCATGAACGCCAGCGGATCCGCTTCAAGCGTCCGATGCGCTCTACCTTTGCGAAGAGTCACTGTGTTGCCTGAACTTTCAACTGTCAGAAACGGGTCGAAACCAATGAATGAGTATCGAGCCAGCTTCTCGCCACCCTCGATTGACTCCAAAAGGAAAGACTGTGGACGGCGATTCGCCACTTTCAGGTAGGCCGAAACGGGCGTATCGAGGTCCGCCGGAATTCGCGCATGCAGCGGGATCACGTTACCCTTCGCCGCCAGTTTCCTGATCCTGTCAAAACTGATCATGACATTATCGCCTCTCCGGTAGCCACTGGCGTTACCGGCCCGGATAGCAGGATCTCATTGGTTGCCTCGGACCACTCTATGTGCATCGTTCCGGCCTCAAACCGAACATCGCAACTACGATCGACAAACCCGTGTATCACGGAAGCGCACACGGCGGCCGCCGCACCGGTTCCCGAGGAGGTGGTTGTGCCTACGCCCCGTTCCCAGTCGGCCACCTCAATCAGGTTGCGATCGATAACACGCACGAACTCGACATTCGTCTGGTTGGGGAAAGCCTCGTGAGTTTCGATATCCGCCCCTATCTGCGGCCAGTCCAAATCGAAATCATCCACGAACAGCACCACATGTGGGTTGCCAACCGCAACGCATGTGATCGGCAGCTCCACCCCACCGATCGCAAGAGGTTCATTTATCCAATACTGCGCATCGGTCGTCACCGGAATCTCACTGGCTACGAATGTGGGCTGTCCAAGCGAGGCCTTGACATCAAATGAACCGCCCTGCTCCGACAGGATCTCTACCTGGCTGGTGACCTTGTTCATGGTGACGGCAAATGATCGGACCGAGCTATCCTTCAGGTGCCAGTGCACACCCACGATCCGCAGACCGTTGCCTGACTTCTCCGCCCAGGACCCGTCGGCATTGTACAGTTCTACC
>CAZXRO010000011.1:0-26760 GCA_964642435.1 uncultured Ignavibacteriales bacterium | reverse complement strand
GGAACCAATACGTGGGAATCCCGTGATCCTTGAGATAGTCGATAGCGCTGCTGCGCATGCCTTCCCCGAACGCACCAAAGAAGGCCGCCATCACCGTCTTGTCCGTATCCGCCAGCGCCTCCTGGATATTGTGCGCCACGTCCATCGGGTCGATCGTTACCGGTGGCACGAAAATCGGCAGGATCGTATCATACCGCTTGTCTTTCTTGACCGCCTGAAGCGTCACCTTGAACTCCCGTCCACCCGCACCGGCCACCATGTCCATCGGGTTGGCGAACGACGCTTCAGCCGAGATGTGCTCCTTCAACTCCTCGACCGTCGCCTTGGTTAACGATGGCATCTGCATATCATTACTGATCAGGGCATCGGTCGCCAGAATACCGGGGCCACCGGCGTTGGTCACCACGACCACCCGGTTCCCTTTGGGTACCGGCTGCTTGCTCAGGGCCATGGCCACGTCAAACAGCTCCTCGACCGTATCCACCCGGATCACACCGGTCTGCTCAAAGACAGCATCGACACCCACATCCAGCCCGGCCAGCGCACCGGTGTGCGAGCTGGCCGCCTTGGCACCCAGTGTCGTCCGACCCGACTTCACCGCCACAATAGGCTTGATCTTGGAGACCTCGCGCGCGATCTGCGTGAACTTGCGCGGGTTGCCGAAATTCTCCATGTACATCAAGATGACATCGGTATTCGGGTCATCCTTGAAATACTCCAGCATGTCGTTCGACGAAATATCCGCCTTGTTGCCAATCGAGGCCACAATCGAAAACCCGATCCCCAGTTGCTTGGCCATCGACATGATCCCCTCGCCCATCGCGCCCGACTGCGTGATAAACCCCAACCGCCCCGGATCCGGAAACGTCTTGCCAAACGTCGCGTTGAGCCTGACCTCACTATCGGTATTCACCACCCCGAAACAGTTCGGTCCGATCATCCGCATGCCGAACTCACGCACCGAGCCAAGCAACTCCATCTCGCGCTTCTTCCCCTCGGCACCCACCTCGGAGAATCCGGCGGAGATCACCACGATTCCCTTCACGCCCTTCTCGCCGCACTGACGAGCCACCGTGTTAACAAACTCCTTGGGAACAATGATGATCGCCAGATCGACAGCATCGGGAACATCCAGAATAGTCGAATACGACTTGATCGAATGAATCACGCTGGCCTTGGGATTCACCGGGAATACTTTCCCGTTGAACTCGGCCGTGATCAGGTTATGGAGAAGCTCCCGTCCAATCGTGTTCTTTCTGGACGATGCACCAATGACAGCGATCGACTCAGGACGGAATATGGCGGTCAGGTCTCGTTTCATGATATGCGCAATAGCCCTTCATGTCACAGTGTTGTTTCCGCCGGTTGCCAGGCAATCATAATGAACTGCCCTTCCAACACAGCCTGCAGATGCTGTTTGGAATCAATTGAATCAGCGGGGTATGTCAAGCGAAACCTGTCACCGCTAACGGCGCTCTCCAAGATCGCACACCAATGCCGGTCCCCCAAAGAAAGAGCCGCCGGCATCATAATGATACCGGCGGCCGTGTTCCACAGTGGCCTGCATATCGAATGAGTACCTTCACTCATCGACAAGCAGTGCCAGCTATTTCTTCTTGCGAGTCGCCGTCTTCTTCTGGGGCTTCGCTGCCCCCTGGTCCCTGATCGTCGCCTGGGCTGCCGACAGTCGGGCAATCGGTACCCGGAACGGCGAACAGGAAACGTAGTCCAGACCCACCTCGTGACAGAAGAAGATCGACTGCGGATCGCCACCATGTTCACCGCAAATCCCAACCTTGAGATCGGGCCGTGTCGAACGTCCGCCTTCCTTACCCATCCTGACCAACTGCCCCACGCCACTGACATCGATCGAAACAAAAGGATCCTTCGGCAAAATCTCGTGCTCGACATAGAACGGCAGGAACTTGCCGGCATCATCGCGTGAGAAACCCATCGTCATCTGGGTCAGGTCGTTGGTACCAAAGCTGAAGAACTGGGCCTCCTCGGCCACCTCGGCCGCCGTCAGCGCGGCGCGCGGGATCTCAATCATCGTACCGACCAAAAAGTCCAGCTTCTTGATCTTGTACTTGTTGATGACCTCATTGGCCACCCGCATCACTACTTCCTTCTGATTCTTCAACTCGTTGACATGACCAATCAACGGAATCATGATCTCCGGAAAGACCTTCTTCTTATCCCTGGTCAACTCGCAGGCAGCCTCAATAATCGCCCGCGTCTGCATCTCCGTGATCTCAGGGTACAGAACGCCCAGGCGGCACCCACGGTGACCCAGCATCGGGTTGAGCTCCTTGAGCTCTTCGATCCGCTGCAGGATCTTGTTGAGCCGAGCCAGATCCTCCTCATAGTCGTCACCCTTGGGATCCAGCTTTGCAACCTTGGCCTCAATCTCCTCGCGACGCGGCAGGAACTCGTGCAACGGCGGATCCAGCGTACGAATCGTGACCGGCAGACCGGCCATCGCCGTAAATATCTCCTTGAAGTCCTTCTTCTGGAACGGCAACAGCTTGTCAAGCGCCGCCTGACGCCCCTCGGTGGTATCGGCCAGGATCATCTCCTGGACAATCGGAATACGATCCTCAGCAAAGAACATGTGCTCGGTACGGCACAGCCCGATACCCTCGGCACCAAACTCAATCGCCTTCTTGGCATCAGCAGGCGTATCAGCGTTGGTACGCACCCGCAGAGTTCGGATTTCATCAGCCCACGTCATATACTGGGCGAACTCGCCGGACAACTCAGGATCAATCGTGTCCACCTTGCCAAGGATAACCTCACCGGTCGTGCCATTGAGTGTCACTACCTCGCCTTCCTTGACAATCAGCTTGCCCACCTGGAACTGCTTCTTCGAGGCGTTGACCCGAATCGCCTCGCACCCCGACACACAGCACTTGCCCATACCACGGGCAACAACCGCCGCGTGCGATGTCATACCGCCGCGCGATGTCAAGATACCCACTGCGGCATGCATGCCGTCGATATCGTCAGGGTTGGTCTCCTCACGAACGAGAACTGTCGACTCCTTGGCGCCGTGCTTCACCGCCTCCTCGGCCGTGAAATACACTTTACCCGAGGCCGCACCGGGCGAGGCCGGCAACCCTTTCGCTATCACTTCATACTGAGCCTTGGGATCGAGCCGCGGATGCAAGAGCTGGTCCAGATCGTTGGGATGAATCCGAAGCAGCGCCTCTTCCTTGGTGATCAGCTTCTCCTTGACCATGTCCACCGCAATCTTGACCGCCGCCTGCGTCGTCCGCTTGCCGGCGCGCGTCTGCAACATGTACAGCGTGCCTTCCTGAATCGTAAACTCGAAATCCTGTACGTCGCGGTAGTGGTTTTCCAGCTTGGTCGTGATTTCCTTGAGCTGCTTGAACGCCTCCGGCATCTCCTCCTTCAACCGGATGATCGGCTGCGGTGTGCGAATTCCGGCAACAACATCCTCACCCTGAGCATTCACCAGATACTCGCCATAAAACTCCTTCTCACCACTGGCGGGATTACGCGTAAACCCAACACCGGTCGCCGAGGAGTTGCCCATGTTGCCAAAGACCATCGTCTGAATATTCACCGCTGTTCCCAGATTCGAGGGAATCTCGTACATGCGACGATATGAAATCGCGCGCGGATTGTTCCAGCTACGGAAGACAGCATCCCGAGACATGCGCAACTGCATCCACGGATCCTCAGGGAACTCCTCGCCGGATTTCTTCTTCACGATCTGCTTGAACTTCTTGATGATATCCTGAAAGTCATTCGTCTGCAGGCTGCTATCCTGCTTGACCCGACGGTCCTTCTTCTTCTTGGTGATGACCTCTTCAAAAACATCCTTGTCAATACCCAAAACCACATTGCCAAACATGGAAATGAAACGGCGATAGTTGTCCAGCGCAAACCGCTCGTTGCCGGTCTTCTCAGCTATACCGTGCAGCGTCTGCTCGTTCAACCCCAGATTCAATACCGTATCCATCATGCCCGGCATCGAGAACTTGGCCCCGGAACGCACAGATACCAAAAGCGGATTGTCAGGATCACCAAACTTCTGGCCGGTGTCCTTCTCCATCATCCCCACAAGCTTCTCAAGATCCCTGTCAATCTCGTCTGGTACTTCCAGGTTGTTCTCATAATAGAGAGTACATACCTCAGTCGTTATCGTAAACCCCGGAGGTACGGGGATGCCCGCATTGGTCATCTCAGCCAGCCCGGCACCCTTACCACCGAGCAAATCCTTCATTTCCCCATTACCATCGGCCTTTCCCCCGCCGAAATAGTAGTAGTATTTCCCCTTCGGTACTTTGATTCCTGATTTCTTCTTCACGCTCTTCGTACTCGCTCTCGTTGTTCTCGGTTTGGTTGTCGATTTTCTCGCTGTCTTCTTCGACGACGACTTGCTCGAAGTCCCCACCTTACCCTTGGTCGAGGGTTTTCGAACCGTCTTCGTCGCCGCCTTCGCCCTGGTGCTCTTGCTGGTACGCGATGTCTTCTTCGGCGACTTGGCCTTACTCTTGGAGGTTGCCGCAGCCTTCCTGGCAGTCATGGTAGGTCCCCTTCGCTTTAAGCATTCTCACCCAATCGGGCCGAATCTATAAAAAAGCCATCCCCATCGCAATATAAAAGGCGACCGAGGATGTCGATTTCTCTACCCCGATCGCCCTTTTTAATTCGTTTGAAGATCACCGGTTACATGGTAAATAACCGCTCTCCACTAATGATCTTCTCCAGCATCTTGATCGTCTTCTCCACCGGCGCATGCATCAGGTCACCCGTGTTGAACGTCGTCCGAACAACCTCACGCGGCGCGGTGAAACTCGACTTTCCCCTCCCTCGAGCTTTCTTTTTGTGTGTTAAATTGTACTGACGTTGATACTCCTTTGCCTTCTCCTTATGCATCTGGTAGTACCGACGCTGGTACTCGCGACGCGCCTCGGCGGTGGAGAGCTTACCCTTCTTCCTCGTTGTCCTGTCCTCGGATGTTGTCGCCGACCTGGCACTGGCATTGGCTGAGGGGACTTCCTTAGTCCGAGCCATTACCGACCTCACTTTCCCTGTGTTGCCAACGGCTACCCTTTCCGTCGACCGGTTCTCACTTGCGTTGAGACGTCAGTTCCTCCGCCCGAAACTATAGGAAACCTTTTCCTGTATGTCAAGAGAAAACTTCCTTGTCAGTGAAAAAAACACCTCCCTAAGTTATAAATACACCTAAGCTTACAATAAGCCAAAATTGACAAATACACTAATCTTTTAAAAATCATGCACTTATGGTGTCATTAATCCAATACACGTAACCGATTGAAAACAGGTAGCTTCCACATGCTATCACAACAACCCGACATACATCGCGCAGTTTCCACTGGTAACAATCGATGACGTGTTTGACAAACAACACCACCATAGTCCCCTCTAAACCCCTGCGTAAGATCAACCCTGCAACTCATAGCAGGATCGGACCCTAACTCTGTGAATATTCAAATCCAGAGTCAACAAAAAAACCAAAAAAACACCGGTCCCATCAGGACCGGTGCTCGAAATGTCACTATCGCACGGCACTACCTGCCGTAAGAGGCTCAGCCAGTATACTACGCCGAGGGTTGTTCGCTCTCTGGCGGACGGTTCTTGTGCTGATAGATCTCCACTACCGCATAGACCACCACCCCAAGAAGCAGCACCCAGAAAAGAGCCGGGAACCCTCCGTGATACTCTGGATTGCTCTCGTCAAATCCCATTACACGCCAAGACTCAATTGCCTGGATACGGTTGATGAACAGTGAAACACGTGCCATCACCGTGTAGCCGAACGAGGCACCAAAGCCAATCATCAGTGTGTAGATACCGACCTTAGCAATCTTGCCAAAAACACCCTCGTGTGCCTTCGAGAAGTAGAAATAGATCAAAGCACACATGGCGCCAACAAACACGATCAACTGCGACAGACCACTGGTCGGATCGAGCAGATCGAAACCCTGGGTGCCAAAGAAGTTAGCGAAATCAATCGGCTCCATCATGGCAAACAACTGCTTGTTGATACGGTTGGCCATCTCCAGCGGCACCGCGATACCGGTCGCGATACCGATATACATCGCCATCGGCCACCGGGACAGCCAGGAGTACTGCTGGGAAAACCGCGTCCACATCAGCGCACCCAGAAATGCCGGGATCAAGTACCACGGCTTGGTAGAGTTCAAGAACAAAAAGTACCAGTCACCATCAGCCAAACGCTGGAACAGGTTGGGAACCAACCCGTTGTGCCAGAGAATGATTACGAAGTAACCGGCCGACACCCCGACCACCAGGTGCTCGGCAAACTTGTAGAAAGGATTGTCCTTGTACAAGAACGAGAAAATGGCAAGCGTACCAAAAATCCCGAAGGTCATCCAGAGATACATGCCAAACGTCATGACATACCTCCCATTCTCTCACGTTTCCGAGCCGCGAAGTACCCGATATTACCCATTATGATAAACAGGATAATGATGATATGGGCGGGTAACTGCACCTTCATGGCGTCGCGAGCCAACCCGTAGTTGTCAGCGAGATACTCGTACTGCGCCGCGCCCAGCATACCGCCCATCAGCCCGGATAACTGCCCGGAGCCATAGAACGGATAGTATTGCGCGGTCATCACTCCGGTCAGACCGAAGAACAGCGGGAAGCCAAACCTCCCCTGCCCGTACGAGATCCAGGCATCGGATATCGTACCACTCGACAGCGAAATCACGCACGCCACATGGTCATAGTTGATCACTCGTTTCATCAGCGGCAGCGAGTCCAGCGGCGTACCATAGTAATCGGTCGGGAACGGCAGCCGGAAATCCTGCCCCATTCCCAGGATAACCAGTGCATAGTAAGGCTTATAGCCCAGAAAGACGTAGTCAACACCATTAACCACTGACTTGCCAGGATACCGAACTCCATGGTGGACAGCTGGTGTAGCCACGGAATCGCTGATATCACGGATCGCCTGATCCGCCATACCGGGGGCATTCTGTGACAACGAGGTGAAGATCACCCGAAGATCCTTGCGCCAGGCGTGCTCCACGATTGCATACGTCATCGGGTGCAGCTCGGCCATTGAGTTCGGGTCATAGTCGATTGCCAGAAGGATAATCTCACCCGGCGGCAACGAATCGAGAAATTCATAGATTCTCTCGGTTTCCGGCTCGACATAGATGGGAACTTCGTACTCGACGTAGTAGGTGATAAAACACACTACGGCCAAGAACAGGAAGACCCAGCGTCGATCCATCATCATCAGTCGCTCAAAAAACTGCATGAATGGTCCTCCTTATTTACCCATATAGCCGCGTTCGATGCCCAGGATCACTTTCAGCGCCGTGGCCACCATGCCAAGTCCCACACCCATCACAATCGCACGCTGTGCGGCCAGATTGGGCACGTTCATCAGCCAGTTGGACGCCTTGGCGATGAAATCAATGCCCGGCAGATACGGGTTAAATCGGCACATCACCAGGAGCGCCGCCAGAAGCAGCAACGTGGCCAGCAGATTGCGCGCACGGAACGCGCGGTACGCGGCCGAGGCAATGAAAAATGCCAGCAGCGCAAACATGGTCGCCAGAATCGGCATCATCACGTGATCAAAGAATATGCGGAACATCGGGTTGGACAGACCTTCGGCGGTGTAGAAATGGAACGCCCAGGCAGTGTCGAAGATCGACATGAGTACGAATCCACCGAAAAAGGCCAGCGCGCCTATGGCGATGCTCTTCTTCCTGCCGGAGTTCGTCTCTGCCCTGGCCCGCATAACCAGCACCAAACTGATCAGACCCAGCAACAGCCAGATGTAGTAGCTGAATGACAGCTCACCGCCGTCACCACTACTGGCCGTAAACCCGAAGGCCACCATCAGGTACAACCCAATGAGCGTGACATAGGAGAATGTCGCTCCTTCTTTGCGCTTCTTGATACGCTCAACCGATACCCGGAACAACGACCAGATGCCGAGCGCCAGCGCGAAAATCCCGATAATGTAAATCCAGTCCAGCAAGAACTCGTAAACCCACTCGGATTTTTCGTGGGGAACGAAATACTGGAAAATCATGAAGACGCCGAATATGAACACCAGCGCCAGGGGTAGTTGTCGTTTCATAGTCTCACCCTCCTCCCCTTAATCTGTTACTCTGAACAGGTGTTGGAAAACTGTCGTGCCTGCGGTCGTGGCGATCACGCCAATAAGGGCGAAAATCACAACCGCAGCCTTGGCCACATCCTGCGCCTTGAGCGATCCCAACAGGACCGGCTCTTTCCCAAGATAGGCGCTGGCAGCATACAGCTCTTCACCGATGAGGGTGTAATCGCAGGCCACGATAAAGAACGGCAACTGGGCGATCTGGTCCGTACCCGAAATCTGGATCGAACCGGCAATCGCACCCGTCTCCGCCAACAGCAGCGACTCTGCGTGGAACATACCCATGTATACGTTGGTGGCCGGACGCTCGCGAAGCATCACACCGTTGACCGCCGCAACATAGGCAAACTGTGACTGGGTCACAAAATAGACAATATCTTCACTGTAGTCGTCAGGACGCCCCGCATCCATATACGCCGACTTGACTACCTCCTGCGCCACCGACATCACAATCGGATCGTACGTCGGCACAATCACCTGCGTCTGGTACTCGGCTACCTGTTTGGCCACTCGCGACAGAATAGTAAACGAGGCAATCGTGGCCACATCAGCCGCTGTACCCAGTCCCAGGACATACAGGATGGGTCGACCCATCTCGGTGGCGCGCCCGATAGCATCATCGACCGCCTCGATACCCGCAATCGGCCGAATGTACAACTCCGCTCCCGCACGAGCACGCTGCACGAAGTAGATCGTCAGCAATCCAAACACGAGCACGAAACACAGCACAACAATACGCCCCGTGTTGAACCACTGACCATACGACTGCACCGGGCCGACAATCTCCGAGGGCGTCCGGATTGAATCAATCCGCGTGACCGCATCGACCCGATAGTAATAGTCGCAGTAGTCCGGCAAAAAGTCCTCGGCCAGCCGGTCCTTCGGACCCTGGTCCTCGAATCCGCTTGCACCGGCCGGGACCAGTCGAATAGAGCGGAACTCTCCATCGTTGGGATATTGCTCGTGCGCCTCAGGAACCCTGTTGAGCAACTCCTCATGCTTGGCGGCCAGTTCCTTGACATGATCATCGGGATCACCCTCGACATCGAGCGTGCCCGCAGCACGAAGCTGCCGAGCAGTTACCAGCTCCGCACGAGCCTCCTGCACCGTATCCCAGAAGTAGGGATACCACCGGAACACCTCATACGTAACCACCGAGTTGGCGCCGCCTCCGTCGTCCGGAGACCGCTCCCACTCAAGCGTAACCGCATGCCCGTGATCGTTGTCGGAGTCATATGCCCTGAGATTGCCAACCGGAGCCGGTGGCGCAACCGAGGTGGTGTCCAAAGCCATGACCGTATCGGTCACTGGTGCCTGCTCACCCTCCTGCGCCCACACGGCACTGGCCAGAAGCCCCAGCACAATCACCGCTGACAACAGATATCTCATAAATGCTCTCCCTTATATGGGGGGATGGCGTTTTAACTTATCAGACCCAACCAATCCTTGAACAAGAACGTAATGCGCCCCACCAACAGCGATATGCGACCCATCACCGTGTAGCCAAACGAGGCGCCGAACGTAATCATCAATACCCAGATGCCTACCCGCGAGGCTGTCCCGAAAAGACCAACATGCTCCTTCGAGAAGAAGAAATACACCAGCCCGCAGAACACACCCAGGAAAATCACCCAGTTGCCAACAGTCAGGGCTAACTGACCGGTGGCACTCAGATTAATATTGCTAAGAAAGTGCCCGAACCCCTGCCAGTCAACCAGCAACGGTACAAACGTCGAGGATACCTGCTCTATAAAATCAGATCGCAGATACCGAATGAAATTCAAACCGGCCGTCGTACCCACAATGAAAGCAAGCGGCCAGCGCGAAATCCAGCCACCGTCACGAGAAAGACGGAACAGCAGCAGGATGCCCAGAATCACCGGGATGAAATAGAAGTAATTCACCGCAAACTTGTCAAACGGCACCTTGAAGAAGGTCGAAAGCGTCTCCGACACTCTCGGTACGAGATTGCCCACGATCGTTGACCAGAAACCCATGACCATCCAGAAGGCCGCCGATACCCCCACAAACAGGTGCTCGGCAAATTTGTAAAAGGGATTGTCACGGTACAAGAATGAAAAAATGGCCAGTGTCAGAAACGCAGCGAAGGTAACCCCGAAGGCCTGGCCCCAGGCATTGACCACGCCCGGATCCTCCGAGATAATACTGGCTTTCCAGATCCAGCTCACCAGGAACAACAAAACAACCACCGAGAGGATTATCACGCTCGAACGCTTCATCGTTTTCTCCGCCTGTCTTGTCGCCTCTGGACGATAAAGGCCACATTACCAAGGAGTATGAACGCCATAATCACCATGTGCGCCAGAGTCTGTGGCCCCATCATACGCAAACCGGGGGCATCGACCGCATCAAACTGCGGATACGTCTTGCGCAGCTCCGACTCATACTCGGCGGCACCCTTGATACCGCCCATGATCCCCAGCAACTGCTTGGGATAGTAGGGATACATCTGCGGCGCAACCACCGCCGCCACGCCGCCGGCCACCGGGACCCGCCCCGGATCGCCGACAAACAATACCCACTCCTTCACACCCGGCTTACCACCGCCAACTGTGAAGATCATGTCCAAATCCTTACACGATCGAATGCCCCTGAAGACCCCGATACTGTCATAAGGCACCGAGTTCACATCAGCCGGAAACATCTTCTTGAAATCCGACACAATGACATTCAACACGCCCTCGTTGCCCGCCTTGAAGCCGATATTGACGTAATCAAGCCCATCGACTTTGTCAGGAAACTGCTCGGACATAATCTTCTCCAGCGACTGCGTCAACAGGGCCTGGCCGGTTGCAAACAGACACATGAATATGACCTTGTGCCCCTTGACCATACAGTGCTGAGTAACCACCTCCGCCATCGGCTGCACCTCAGGCGCCATGGCCGGATCGAAATCGAATGAGATCAACACGCGCGATCCCTCGGGAAGCGACTCAATCCGGTCAAAAATGGCCTTCACGACCGGCGTAGCCTTCTCCTCAAATGTAATTGGGAATAGCAACGGAGCCGCAACAGACAAGAAGATGAACAAGAAGATAACTCGCCGGTCAACCTCCTTGGCCAACAATGACCGATACAACAACCAGAGCAGACCGCCGCCGATAAGAACCAGCGAAACCACCGTCCCGATACCGGTCAATGATACCAACGGTATCCAGGTCATCCCTTATCCCCCCCAAGGTACGTGCGCTCAACTCCCAGTATCAGCCTCAGTGACATCGACACCACACCCAGCCCGATACCGATCATGATCGCGCGCTGGCCCGCCAGATTGGGAAAGTTCATTATCCAGACCGCCAGGTTGGGCACCTGCAGCAGATTGAACTGCTCGGGGATAAAACCGGTCAGGGCCATACCAAATGGAGTCCGGCCCAGAAGGATAATAAATGCCGCCACCAACAGAATCGTCGCCTCTCGGTTCTTGGCACGGAACGCGCGATATGAAGCCGATGCCACAAAGAAGGCGAGCAACGAATACATGGTCGCCCCCAGCGGCAAGAGAACAGCATCGAATATCTCCTGGAAATAGGCTCCCTCGGTGGTCGGGGAGGCCGCGATTCCACCCGGGTTTCCAAGCTTGAACAGCCCGACAATGAGCATCACGACAAACCCGAGCAAGGTGACAATCGAATACACCCAGTCTTCCTTGCGGCGACTGAGCTTCGTTAGATGCACCCGCACCAGGTTGCCACCGCCCAGGAAAAATGCAAACACAGCGATAATGTCAAAAAACACCGTGAAGTCTTCACCAAGCCCTTCTGCCGGAGGCAGAAAAACCGAAATGATCAACAGCGTTCCAACAAGGAATGTTATCGCCAGCGGTACTTCGCGTCTCATAGCTGCACTACTATCACCAATAAACTCTTACTGTGTCGAAAAGACGTACGTTAACGCGTCAAAGACATCCTGCATGAACGGTACCTCCCAGGCCTGCGCCAGGGTCACCGCAACAACTCCGATAACTATCACCACCATTGCCATCAACTTGCCCACGTCTTGCCCCTTGAGCGACCCCAGTTGCTTGGGTTCACCGGACAAGTACGCCGAGGCCGCAAACAACTCCTCACCGATCAAGGTGAAGTCACACGCCGCGATAAAGAACGGCAACTGCGCCGGACGGGCCGTGCCGGCAATCTGAATGGCGTTGATAGAATTTCCCGTTTCCGCCAGAATCAGCGACTCGGCAAAGAACGCCCCCAACAAAAAGACGGTCGCCGGCTTCTCGCGCACCATGATGCCATCCACCGCCGCAACATACCCGAATTGCTCGTCAGTAACATACTGCACCATGTCATCATTGTAGGCATCCGGCCTGCCCGCGGTCTGGTACGCCGTCTTGATCGTCTCGCGCGCCGCCGTCATCACCAGCGAACGCGATACCGGCATGCGTACCTGGATCTCGTAGTCTGCAACAGTACGCGCCACGTGGCCAAGAATCGTAATCGCAGCCAGCGTCTGGACATCGTCCATATCAAGAATCCCGGGAATATACAGTATCGGCCGTCCCATTTCCGTGGCTCGACCAATAGCATCATCGACCGCCTCCAAACCCGCAATCCGCCGGATAAACAACTCCTGCCCCTTGCGAGCAGCGCGAATGAAATAAAACACCGACAGCGAGATAACCAGCGCGATCACAAAAAGCCAGGCGCGGTCAATATGCAGCCACTCCCGCTGCGGACTGACCGGCTCAGTGGCGACAGAACGCACGGTGTCGTTGCGCGAGTACGCCGTCACGTAATAGGAGTACAGGCTGTCACGATGTAGCGACTCGTCCAGAAAAAAGTTACTGCCCGGCAGCAACTGCCCAACCGGTTGGTATTCCCGATCATTGACACTCCGATACACGGTGTATCCCACCACCTTGCCGCCCGGAACGCGATCGTCAACCGACGGCACCCAGGTAATCTCCAGAGCATCGGCATCATCATACTTGTGGTCGGTGACAATTACGGAGGTCGGAGGATCCACCTGGACCCGGGCGGTATCAACCGCAACACTATCGGACATCTCCGCACCGGTTTGCGCCACAACGGCGCCCGAGCCGAGAACTAAGAAGCAAGAGAAAATGAACAGGAAAACAAAGATATGTTTCGGTTGCCTGCGCCGCACTATTTTATCAATCCTAACCAGGTGCCGAACAGAAAATCAACCCGGCCTATCAACAGCGACATTCGACTCATGACCGTGTACCCGAATGAGGCACCGAACGTAACCATCAGGAAGAAGATACCAACCTTAGCAGTCGCGCCAAAAACCCCGCGATGCTCCTTTGAGAAGAAGAAGTAGACCAGGCCGGAGAACGTACCAATCAGGATGACCAGGTTACCGACAATGTCATACGTCGACAGTGCCTGGAATACGGTTTCACCGGTAGCCGGATCCGTTTGCCACATACCAAAAAGAGGAATGATCGTCCCCTGCACCTGCCGCATCATGTTCGAGGAAAAGTAGTTGATCAGGTACAGACCCGACGTGCTACCCACGATAAAGGCCAACGGCCAACGCGAAATCCAGCCAACCTTCGGGACCAGCCGCATCAACATGAGTACTCCAAGCACAGCCCCAATCCAGAGCATATACTCCGGGTCCTTGGTGATGACATTACCGGCAGCATCGAGCTGCTCGGTCGGAAACACTCCTGTCCAGAACTTGCCGTGAACATTGTCCCAGAACAACACGACAAACCAGTAACCGGCGGATATCCCGACAAAGATCGACTCACTCAGCTTGTACCAGGCATTGTCCTTGTACAGGAACGAGACAATACCCAAAGTCAGAAACGCCGCAACCCAGACTGCAATGTGTTCCATAACCGCCTATTTCCCCTGTTCCAGTGGTTTCTTACGCCCACTCGTGAAATAGGCAGCATTACCGATTATCACAAAGGCAATTACAATCATATGAGCAAACGACTGCGACAGCATGAACTTGGTGCCCTTGCCGACCATCCCGGTCAACAACTCAAACTCCGCCGCACCATTCATGCCCCCCAGCAAGCCCTCAAGCTGCCCGGCATTCAAGTACGTGTACATCATCGGCGCCTGCACAGCGGTGTTCCCCGCACCCAACCACAAACCGTAGCGGTCAACCGCCACCTGCACCCATTCCTGAGTACCCGGATATCCGGCAGAAAGATTGAACGAGAAATCTATATTGGAGAAATTCTTGACATTACGCACCAGCGGCAAATCCCGGTAAGCCGCACCAGTGTAATCACGGGGGAACATTGACTCAACACTGGCTCCCATACGCTGGATAACAAACTCATTTCCCGCCTGAAACCCCAGATTCACATAGTCGACCCCGTACTCAAGATTTCTCTGCTGAACTCGAGGATCAGCCAGCGCCGCCTGCAGCGCCAGATCAGCCTGCTGCGGACCCTGCGGCCATAATCCCATGATAATCAGCTTCAAATCCGACTGCAGGCAATATCGAATGAACGACTCCGCCATCGGCTGTAACTCCGGCGCCGAGGGCGGATCATAGTCAAACGACACCAGCACCTTCGATCCCGGTGGCAACGACTCCAGAGCGTCATACAACTGCTGCACTTCGGGAGAAATCTTGATCTCCTGAGTGATCGACATAAAAAACGGCAACACCACCGCGATACCTACAAACAGGAACACTACCCGACGGTCAACAAGCTTCCCGCGGAGTGTCCGTACCAGCATCCAGACTAAAGCTGAGAATATCAGTATGACGACAATAATCGAGACCATCGGCGAAAAGCTCAACCCGGTAATCCAGCCACCAACCTTGCCCAGGTATACCACTACCGACACAAGAAAGACCGCGGCAACCGTCAGCAACTCCTTGGTACGGGTAGTCATATCTACTCACCCCCCAGGTGTGAACGCTCAATACCCAGAATGATACGCAGCGAGGTCGACACCAGTCCCAACGCGATACCAATCATAATCGCGCGCTGACCGGCTGCCTGCGGGAAATTCATCACCCAGCCGGCCAAATTCGACAACTGCCAGCCGTCAGGCATGAACCCCGTGAGAATATCGCCCACCGGAACGCGGCCGAGCATCACGAAGAACGCCGCAACCAGCAGCAGCGATGCCTCCAAATTGCGCGCACGGAACGCCCGATACGAAGCCGAAGCCACAAAAAAGGCCAGAATCGCAAACATGGTCGAGGACAACGGCGTGTATACCCACTCATACAGCCACGAGAAAAACGTACCCGCTTCACGATAGCCCTGACCACCGCCGAAACCCGGAATCACAATCACCAAAAACGAAATGATAATCACGACCGCGTAACCCCAATCCTCCTTGCGGCCGGCAATCTTCTGTGCCGAAATCTTCATCAGGTTGAGCGCACCCAACCAGATGGCGAACGCCGCCACGATAGAGAACCAGTCAGAGAACCAGGCGTTCATCTGCGAGAAGGGCCAGTGCGGGATGAAGTACTGAAGAACAAAAACCGCACCTACAATGCCTGTTATCAGAAGAGGTATTTCTCGACGCATAATCTTTCGTTACTCTAATCGATCACTGCAAACAACTGAGAGAAGTCCCAGATACCCAGTGACTCAAGTATTACTCCAACAATTATCGAAACCAGTACCACCGCCTTGCCGATATCCTGCCCCTTGAGCGAACCGAGAAGTTTCGGCTCCTTGGACAAATAGGCCGAAGCAGCAAACAGCTCCTCACCAATAAGCGTGTAGTCACACGCCGCCACAAAGAATGGCAACTGCGAGGGCATCGCCGTACCAGCGATCTGAATGGCACCAATCGAATTTCCGGTCTCGGCCAGAATCAATGATTCAGCGTAAAACGCCCCCATGAAAAATATCGTGGCCGGCTTCTCGCGAACCACCATACCATCTATACCGGCAGCATAGCCAAACTGGTCATCAGTCAGATAATGCACCTGATCTTCATTGAAAGAATCCGGACGACCAACCTTGGAGTACGCCTCCTTGACAATCTCCTTGGCCGTTACCATCACCAGCGAACGAGAGACCGGCACCTCCAGCCACGTGTCATAAGTCGCAGCCAATTCAGCCACGCGTCCCAAAATAGTCACCCCGGCAATCGTCTGAACATTGTTCATATCCTGAGTGCCGGGAATGTAGAAAATGCTCTTGCCCATTTCCGTAGCGCGACCAACAGCCTCATCCACCGCCTCAAGACCGGCGATCTTGCGTATAAACAGGGCCTTGCCCTTCTTGGCCTGGTAGATGTAGTATAGGATAAAGGCACACAACAAGATAACACCGACAAACACATTGAGCCGGCGCCAGTCGAACCACTGGGCCGAGGACTTCACAGGACCGGCAACCTCTGACTCCGAAGTTGCCTCCCACAAAAGCACACCGTCCTGAATCTCCCTGTTGACAGCAACCACCTTGTAGAAGAACTCCTCACCCGAGGTCGCATTGCCATCGCGAACCTTAACCGCCTGGCCGGTCACATCACCAATCTCAGTCCACTCGCCAGGCCGGCCATCCATTGAGGGCGCCCGCATGATCACATAACGGTCAACCTTGCCCTCCTCATGGTCGTCAACTGAAAGATCCCAGCCAATATCGACCGACCCGCCATCATCATTGGGCGTGTCCTGAACCGTTACATTTGTGGGAGACGCTGGATAGGCATCATCCGGAATGGAATCCTCTGGAAGATCAGCAACAGAGTCAATCACCGGCACCGGTGGGACCTCTTCCAGCGGTACTGTCTCCTGAGCCACCGACACATCAACCAACACCAGGAAGGTGATCGCCAGTGCGAGCGTCAAGACCATTGCCCAGGAATGCGAAGCTGTGAGGCGGTCGAATTTCAAACTGCAGCGTCCTCGGTAACTCTGTTCTGTTGTCTCATCTGCTGACAGGTGGAAACAGCAGCAGCATATACAAAAAGAGACTCGGTCACCCGCTAAACTGTTCAAAGCAAGTTACACGAGACCTTGACCTCTCGACTGTTGTGCGTCCAGATAACCTGCACCAAAACAACGGGGTTCAATTAACACCCACCCTCAGGGCAAGTCAAGGGAAAAAATGATTTAACGATCTTATCCCCATGCCATACAAAACATTAGCGCGACTACTCTACAACCCCACCGTCGCCTCGCACAGCAATCACCAACACAGATCATCCTCTGCATCATTAAGAAGCACTATCCGGCCACACCGCATCCCCCGCGCTCGATCATCGGCCGATTCTGGAGGAAAAAGGCTATTTACAAGTTTGTCGGCATGTATTATACTGGTCAACTTGTCGCCCCGTGCTGCGGGGTGTAATGTGTTAGAAGACAAAACGATAGTCCGAAGATAAGGCTCGTTTACAGTATAGAGGATCACATTTCATGGCGAAGTTCGATAATCCCGAAGACATCAAGGTCATCCTGGCAACCGACTGCGGTTCCACCACCACCAAGGCGATTCTCATCGAATATGACAATGGCGAGTACCGCCTGCAGGTACGAGGCGAGGCACCCACAACTGTGGAAGCTCCATTCGAGGACGTGACCATGGGGGTGCTCAATGCCGTCCAGGAGGTAGAAGAGCTCTCGGGACGCAAACTGCTCGACGAAAACAACCGCATCATCAGCCCCTCGAAGGGAAATGTCGGTACCGATGTCTACATCTCCACCTCCTCGGCCGGCGGCGGACTGCAGATGATGGTCGCCGGTGTCGTCCGGTCCATGTCGGCTGAATCAGCGGAGCGCGCAGCGCTCGGCGCCGGCGCGATCGTGATGGACGTTATCGCCTCCAACGACAAGCGCCTCCCCCACGAACAAATTGAGCGCATCCGGCGCCTTCGCCCCGACATGATTCTGCTCGGCGGCGGTATCGATGGCGGCACCACCACTCACGTTGTGGTAATCGCCGAGCTGGTCGCCGCTGCAGATCCCCGCCCCAGGTTGGGATCGTCCTATAAACTGCCAATCATCTACGCCGGCAACAAAGATGCCCGCGAACTGGTAAAGGATACCCTCCAGGATAAGGTCGACCTCCGCATTGTCGATAACTTCCGACCTGTCCTCGAGCGCGAAAACCTCGGCCCCGCCCGCGAGGAAATCCATGAGCTCTTCATGGAACACGTTATGGCCCAGGCCCCGGGATACAAGAAACTCATGTCGTGGACCGATGCTCCCATCATGCCTACCCCCGGCGCTGTCGGCCTCATCATTCAGACCATCGCCAAACAGTACGGTATCGAGGCGCTCGGTGTCGATATCGGCGGCGCTACCACCGACGTCTTCAGCGTCTTCCGCCCGGAAGGCTCCGCCGAAGGGGTCTTCAACCGCACAGTATCCGCAAACCTCGGCATGTCCTACTCCATCTCCAATGTGTTTGCCGAGGCTACCTTACCAATGGTCATGCGATGGGTCCCGTTTGATATGGACGAGCGCGATCTTCGCAACCGCGTGAAGAACAAAATGGTCCGCCCAACCACCATCCCGCAGTCCATGGAAGAACTGATCTTCGAACAGGCGGTCGCCCGCGAGGCGCTCCGTTTGGCCCTGGTCCAGCACAAAAACTTCGCCACCGTACTCAAAGGCGTACAGCAGCAGCGTACTATCGCTGACGCGTTCGACCAGAGCAGCTCCGGTGCCACCATTGTCAATATGATGAGCCTCGATATGCTGATCGGGTCCGGCGGCGTGCTCTCCCACGCCCCCCGTCGTCAGCAGTCCGCCATGATGATGGTCGATGCTTTCTGCCCCGAGGGTGTCACCCGACTGGCCGTCGACTCCATTTTCATGATGCCGCAACTCGGCGTGCTCACCGAGGTCCAGGCCAAGGCCGCCACCGAGGTATTCGAAAAGGACTGCCTGATTCACCTCGGCACCTGCGTGGCACCATCGGGCGAATACAAGAAATCCGATGCCCCCATCATGAAGTACAAGATCGATCTACCCGATGGCTCGGTCGAGGGTACGCTCAATGCCCTCGAAATGAAACTGTTCAAGCTGGGCATGCAGGATAACGGCCTGCCCATGAAGGCCAAGGCCGTCTTTGAACCCGAGCGTAACTTCGATGTCGGCGCCGGCAAGGGCCACCGCTTCGAAACCGAGCTGCACGGCGGTGTGGTCGGGATCATTCTTGACGGACGCGGGCGTCCGTTTGACCTGTCGCAACTCGATGCCAGCCGGCGCGTCGAATACCTGACTCGCTGGTACAGCGAGCTGGATATCTACCCGGCTGAACGCCTCACCCAGAAGAAGTAACCTAAAGGACCGCTGCAATATCATGCGTATCATGCATGAACAGAAAAGTCGCCTGACCGTGCTCTTGTTCGTTGTCTTCATGGCAACCGCGAGCAGCACCATGGCGGCCAACTACGTCAGCTATGCCGGCGAGTTCTTCTTCGCTTACCCTGAAGACTGGGTACAGATGGACTATCTCACGGTCGATGCCTTCCTCCAACAACGAGGCGCGGTCGACCGAACCCTGTATGACTACGAGGCGGTCTTCGCTCACGAGGACAACAGCCCCTTCTTCGATGGCCCCTATCTGCTACTCAAACTCGATACAACCGGCACACATACCAGGGATATGATCGACTCCGTCGCCGCCGAACTGGCCAGGGAGTATCGCACCAAAATGGTTCACATGCCGTTCGAAGACTTCTGGGGCAAAATGGCCTTCAAGGTTCCCTACGTGGACCACGAACGTGGCATCACCGGTATCAAATTGGCCATGGGACCACCACGCGAAGGACAAAGGTACAATATCATCCTGGTTCAATACTACGACAAAGGTGCCGCCGATTTCTTCTTCTATGCCCCGAGAGACGAATTCGACGCCAGTTTGGATACCTTCAAAGCCATCTTCGCCTCGTTCTCTACCGAGAACTGGCGAAACGCCGCTGCTCCGGAGTCACTCCGGGTAGCCGATATTGACACAGTTGCAAAGACAGAAGAGGAAGACGTCGACGGTATCTCTAACCAGGTGGTACTGATCATCCTCGTCGGCGTCGCCCTGAGCCTCTTTGCCATATTCCGAATATCACGAAGAAAGAAACGCACTTAGCATACACAGGAGGAACGATACTCCATGGCCCATGCATATACCCCAGGCCTGAAAGTCACTGAGAATCTGCTTGTTCGCAAGCGCCGCATCCTGCCCCTCAAAGGCGAGGTGGTCGTCAAGGTCGGCGATAAGCTCAACCCCAATGATGTCGTCGCCCGCACCCACTTGCCCGGCAACGTGGTCCCGCTCAATGTCGCCAACAAGCTTGGCGTACCACCGGAAGACCTGCCCATTGTCATGCAGAAGAAGGAAGGCGACCCCATCAAAGAGGGAGAACAGATCGCGCTCAAGAAGTCCTTCATCAAGTGGTTCTCCTCGTCAGCCAGCGCCACCATCACCGGCACCATCGAGTCCATCTCCAGCATCACTGGACAGGTACTCCAGCGCGGTGAACCGATTCCGGTCGAGGTGACCTCCTACGTCAAGGGGACGGTGGCCGAGGTCGTCGAAAACGAGGGCGTCGTAATGGAAACCTACGCCTCCTTTGTGCAGGGAATCTTCGGTATCGGCGGCGAGACCTTCGGCGATATCCGTATCGCGGTTCCCGACAACACTACCGTCCTCGAGGACAACCTGATTACCGATGACATGAAAGGGAAGGTCATTGTCGGCGGCGCCATGGTAACCGCTTCAGCCCTGAAAAAGGCAATCAGCGTCGGCGTCAAGGGAATCGTCGTCGGCGGTTTCGATGACAAAGACCTCCGCGACTTCCTCGGCTACGATATCGGCGTAGCCATTACCGGTAACGAGGATATGGGCATCACTCTCGTGGTTACCGAGGGATTCGGCCAGATCGACATGGCTCAGAAGACATTCCAGCTGCTCAAGCGCCACGAGGGCGAAATGGCCTGTATCAACGGCGCCACTCAAATCCGTGCCGGGGTGATCCGCCCTGAGGTCGTCGTCCCCACTGAAATCAAAAATGACGAGGAGATTGAAGCCGCATCCGGGATCGGCGGCCTGGCGACCGGCTCACCCATTCGCGTCATCCGCCACCCGTACTTCGGCTATCTCGGTACCGTCACTGACCTGCCAGCTCCCCTGCACGTACTCGAATCCGAGTCCAAGGCTCGTGTGCTGAAGGTGAAATTCGACGATGGCTCCGAGGTCGTGGTTCCTCGCGCCAATGTGGAAATGATCGAGGGCTAAACTGCCCTGAACATAGAGCTTACGCGAAAGCGGTCGACCGATTCACTTCGGACGACCGCTTTCCTTATCCAGTTATCGCGCCGTATCCGGTGCCGGGTCAAGCCGCGTGGAATCCTTCGCCTCCTCCTGCTTGACCTCCAGCGGCGGCTTGTCCTTCGGCTTCTCATCAGTATCGCAGGCCGCCAGTATCGACCCCGCAACCACCAACAACACCGATATCCGCCAGATTCGACTCATCGGGTGTCCTCCACAATCGCATAGTCTCCAGATCAATCCATATCACCAATCAATCGCAACCTTTCGCCGCCAATCAAGTTTAACATGGCAGAGGCCACGCTATGCGCCGAATAGTGGTTTTTGTTGATTGAACAGTCCCTGCTTTGATATCATCTGTGACCCTGAAACACCGACCGGCTCAGGGAAAGTGAAACCACTGTAAGGCCAAACCGAAACCAAGGACGGGTGTACAAGTCGATATGGAAAGCATTGCCCCCATCATACCCCTGACCGGATCACTCTGGCAGATTATCGCTGAAACTTCGACCTTCGGGGCCATCATTCTGGCCGCCCTGCTGTTCATGTCTATCGTCAGCTGGGTCATCATCGCGCACAAATGGCGCCTGTACAAGGCCGTCATGGAAGCCAACACCGCTTTCATGCAGCAGTTCAAGCGAAGCCACCGGCTCGCCGACATGCTCGGTCAGGCCAAGGGACAGCGTGACTCACACTTGGCCAGGGTGTTCCAGGGCGGTTACGATGAACTCCTGCAAATCAAGGAACAGAAAAACCCCGGCGGCGCTATCCAGCAATCGCAGCACGGACTCAGCGAGTCCGATATCGACATTATCGAAATGACCATGGAACGCACCCTCACCGAACAAATGGGCCTCCTGGAACAACGCACCATCTTCCTGGCCACGACCGGTAACTCCGCCCCCTTCATGGGATTACTGGGCACGGTCGTTGGCATCATGGATTCCTTCTGGTCTATCGGAGAACGCGGTTCGGCATCGTTGGCCGTTGTCGCCCCCGGTATCGCTGAGGCCCTGCTCGCCACCATCGTCGGACTGGGAGCGGCCATCCCCGCCGTCATGGCCTTTAACTGGGCTAACAACAAGCTCAAGATTCTCAACGATCAGGGCAACAGCTTCATCCTCGCTTTCCTCGCCAAACTCAAAAAGGAAGAACTGTAAACCATGCGCCGCCCCCGTTCACAACGCGGCTACAGCGCCATGTCCGACATCAATATCGCCAACCTCGTCGATGTCGTCCTGGTGCTGCTGATCATCTTCATGATCTCCGCTCCGCTGTTGCAGTCAGGTATCGAAGTCGATCTGCCACAAACACGACACACCGCCCTGGATGAGGAAGCCGAAGGCATCGTGGTCACAATCGACTCCGTCGGCGGAATCTACATCAACGATGTCTTTACCCGCCTTGACCGCTTCGAGGACGACCTCCACCGCGAAATGCGCTCCAAAAACACCAGTTCCGTCTATTTGCGCGGCGATTCATCCGTTGCCTATGGCCGTGCTATCGGCGTGATCGGCCGCCTCAAGGAAATGGGCATAGAGGATATCGGCCTGGTAACCTCCGTCCCGGAGAACAAGCCTCAGTGACATGAAAAAGGAAGATTCACTCACACGAGATGTCATATTCTCCCTTGTCCTGCACGGCCTGATTATCGCGGCCCTGATGGTCTCCGGGTCACTCTCGTTCAGCAAGACACCACCGATACAGGATGTCATCCGCGTCTCTCTGACTGCCCCCGCCGAAATGACAATGACCCCTGAGCCGCAACCACTGCCGGCACCAGCTGTCCCTGAAGCTGCCGGCGAGGATGATATCGAACTGCCGGTCGAAAAGCCCGTCAGCCGGGACGAGAAAGTGCCGATCGATGAAACTCCGGAGCCCGAACCCGAAGAGCCGCCTGCCGAAGAGCCACCCGAAACCCGCCAAACAGTCGCCCAACAGGATACCGCACAGGAGGAACCGCGCGGCGACGACCAGCAATCGGGATCGGGCGCCGATGCTGAAATCGATGAGTCCGCTACCGGCGGAGAAGGATCACCTTTCGCCGGAGCCACGATCGATAACGCGTCGTTCAATTACCCCTACTGGTTCACCCAGGCCTTCCGCAAGATCCGCAGCAACTGGCGCAATCCGGTCAGCCACCAGGGAACACTGGTCTGCGTGGTCTACTTCCAGGTGATCCAGTCCGGACGTGTCATAAACCTGAAAGTGAAGGAATCCAGTGGCATCGATGCGTTCGATGAAGCCTGCCTGCACTCCATTGAGCGCTCCGCACCCTTCCCGCCGTTGCCACGCGAATTCCGCGAAGAAATCATTGGCATCAATCTACCCTTCAAGTATCAACCGAGGTAACGCGATGAAATCTCGAGGCTATGCCCTCCTTCTGGCTATACTGATGCTCCTGCCGGCCCACAACCTCCTGGCCCAGGACGATCCTGTACACGAAATCTACTTCGACACGCTGCGCACCGGAGATGTTGAACCAACCGCCGTCGCGGTCGAAAACATGACCTTCATCGGCAACCAGTACATCACCGGCGATGACTCCCTCCTGATGAACTGGGTCACTCGCGTGATTCGATACGATGTCGATTTCTACGCCGACTTCGCACTAATCGAGGCTGACAGCTTCTATATGAGATTGTATGAACTTACCGAAATGACACTGCTGGGATGGAAGCGCCTTGGAGCCAGTTTCGCCGTCAGGCTCGAGGCCGAGTTCCCGGCCGGTAACTTCAGGGTGCGCTGGCGTATCTTCGACGTCGACAACCAGCAACGTATCGCCAGCGGGATCGAAGAGATGCCCAAAACACAGTGGCGAAACCTCGGCCACAATATCGCCAATGAGATCGTGCGCACCCTCACCGGCGAACCCGGCATCTTCAGAACCAGAATCGTCTACGCACGCATTGTCGAAGGTGGCGCCAAGGAACTGTTCATCAGTGACTTCGACGGCGCCAACGAACGCCAGCTCACCAATAACGGCAGTATCAACCTCTCCCCCTGCTTCCACCCTACACGCGATGAAATCTACTTTATCAGCTATATGGAGGGCCCCCCGGAGCTGTACAAGGTCGGTATCTTTAACTCACAGATCGAGAAAGTCGCAAGCTTTCCGGGTATCGTGGCCGCGCCATCTGTCTCGCCCGATGGCAACAAGATCGCCTGTGTCCTCTCCAAAGACGGTAACTCCGAGATTTACGTACTCGACCTCGATGGTCGCATCATCAAACGCCTGACCCACCACAGCGCTATCGAAACCGCCCCCACATGGTCACCCGACAGTCGCTATATTGCCTTCGCATCCGATCGCACCGGCAGTCCTCAGATCTACATCATGGACTCCGATGGCCTCGATACTCGCCGGCTCACCTTCCAGGGAGGCTACAATGACTCCCCGGTCTGGTCTGACCGCGGTGACCGCATAACGTTCGTCTCCCGCACGCAGTTCGGCCGGTTCGACCTGGCCTCAATAGACACCTCCGGTCTCGACTACCGCATCCATACCCAGGTCGGCCACAATGAAAACCCGCATTTCTCGCCCGATGGCAAACATATCGTGTTCTCCTCCGACCGACTCGGCCCACGCGAAATCTATGCCATGGACCTCTCGGGCCGTAACCAGCGGCGGATAACACGCCAGGGACAATGCTCCAACCCCGATTGGGGACCCATTCCCAGGTAAACTGACAAAGGAGGACATGATCGCATAACTCAATGGTATATTTTTTATTGACCAGACTTTGGGGCGGAATTACATTGCGTACCAACGAAATAGAGAAACTCGACTATACAAACACATAGGGAGGAACTTCCCAGCATGAAACGGATTGGATTGCTGCTCATTATTGGTCTGGTGGCACTGCCGCTGGTCATGATCTCCTGCGGCGGCGACAAGCAAGTTGCCGAAGAGATCCCTGTTGATACCGTTGTCGTAGTAGATACACCCAAACCTGAGCCGCCCCCTCCTCCCCCGCCACCCCCGAAACTGTCCGAGGATCAGTTCAAGACGATCCACTTCGCATTCGACGAGTACAACCTTCAGCCGCTCGCCCGCGCCGGGCTGGATCATAACTATGAGCTGATGAAGGAATTCCCGGATGCCATCGTTCAGATCGAGGGACACTGCGACGAGCGAGGTACGGTTGAATACAACATGTCGCTCGGGGAAAAACGCGCCAAGGCCGCCCGGGACTACCTGATCGGACTGGGAATTGATGACAACCGCTTGTCGATCATCAGCTACGGCAAAGAACGTCCCCTCGACCCACGCAGCAACGAGGAAGCCTGGGCCAAAAATCGCCGCTGTGAATTCAGCATTATCTCGCAGTAATGCGTGTATAATCTTCTGAAACCAACAGTGTGATGATTATGAGAATTCAGAATAAAAGCATGATAACCGCCGTCCTCACAACGGCGGTTATCTGTCTGGTGCTGACTCTCACCGGATGTGTCGGTTCACGACAGTTTGACGACCTGAGAGCCGATCTCGATGAAATCAAACGTTCGAATCAGACTACCCAGCAGAAAGTCGAACACCTCGATTCTCTCATCAGCGAGAGCAATGAAGCAGATATCAAGCTGCGCAATGATATCCGTGTGACGGTCGATGAGATGAATCGCCAGATGTCAAACCTTCTGGAAAGCTACGATCAGCTCATGCAGATGCTCCATGAAATCTCCAGCAAACAGGGCTCACGCCTGTATAGCTCCCCGGGGTCACAGAACATCCCTTCCGGAGGCGGTGACACCGAGCCGACTACAATGCAGGACACTACCCCTCCCCCGCCAATCAATTGCGATACGGCATTCGATGACTCCTTCATCCTGATGCGTCAGGGTGAATGGGACAAGGCGGTTGAGGGCTACCAGGAATTCCTGCGCTATTGCCCCAATCACGAGAAGGTGGAAAGCGCCCTGTATTGGAGCGGCGAAAGCTACTACTCGCTGGAGAAGTACTCCGAGGCTATCGAGCAGTTCCAGAAACTGACCGAGCAGTTCAAAGGCTCCAGTTTACTCAGCGCCGCCCTGTACAAAATGGCGCGCTCGCATCAGGAACTCGGGCAAATGGACAAGGCCCGTACTATCTATCAACGCCTGACCAAGGAATTCGAGGGAACGCTGGAAGCCCAGCAGGCAAAGGAGCGACTCAAGGACCTCTAAGACATGACATTACGGTCGCTCCAACTACGGATATCGACCCCGACCGAGCCCATACCGCCCGGCCGGGGTTTTTATCAACTCGAAGAAGACGCCCTCTATGCCCAGATCGGATCATTCGACCCCTCCCGGCGCTTCTACTCCTTCCTCGAATCAGACCAACTCAAGCTCGAACTCGACAAATCAGGCCGCCTGATCTTCATCGAACTCAGCCTCGCCCGCCGCCACTGGCCGCTCA
>CAZXRO010000010.1:19630-28406 GCA_964642435.1 uncultured Ignavibacteriales bacterium | reverse complement strand
AGCTGAAGCTGAAGCTATCATCGGCGCCTTCACCGAGTGCCAGCAGTTCCTTGGCAAGCAGGCGACCCGTCAGCATGTAGCCGATGCCCTGCAGTCCAGCGATGGATTCGTCCACTTGGCAACACATGCCTCACGCTCATCGGAGAATCCGGTCTTCTCACGATTACTTATGAGCGATGGTCCGTTCTTTCTGTTCGACCTCTTTGGTACGGGCATAAAAGCCCGACTGGTAACGCTTTCTGGTTGTCAAACGGCGGCTCCCGGGTTATACTATGGTAACTCATTGAGTCTCGCCAAGGCCTTCCAACAGGCCGGGGCCAGATACGTCCTGGCTTCGCTGTGGCAGGTTTCGGACACAGTAGCAATGACATTTATGACTGCCTTCTACCGGCACCTTAAGGATTCTGACAGTGTATCCGAATCTTACTACCATGCAACTAACCACATTCAGCAGCTCATGCCCAATCCGGCCCATTGGGGCGGGTTTGTGCTGTTGGGAGATTGACTTATAGCGAGAGCCTATGCATCGTAAAACCCCATATCTCGGTGCGGCCTTGGTACTGGTTGTCCTGATTTCCATACTTGCTGGTCCAGCCATTAAGGCTTCGACTGACGCCGTCCCCAATCAGGCGATCGTCACCATGAATGGCCGCGCGGCAGCCGAAAGTGTCGCTCGACAGTTCGGCGCTACCATCATCGATAGTATTCCGGATCTCCGCGCATATCTGTTTGCTTTGCCGGAAAAAGCCGATCCTGATTCGCTCCTTCGCGGTCTGTCTGATGATCCCGCGGTGGATACCACTGTCGAAAACGAGCTCTGGCAATTGCCAGAGACCGATCAAATCAGCCAGGGATTCCCCGATGAAAACGTCCCTGCGTTCGTTCGCGGAGAGAGTCCACCTTCATATTATGAACAAGGAGCCGTCTACAATATTGGACTGGATTCCGCGCAGATGCTGGCCACTGGTGCCGGAGTGACTGTCGCCGTTATTGACAATGGTATCGTACGCAGTCACCCGCTGATAGCGGCCTCCGATGTCGCGACCGGCTATGACTACGTCGACGACGATGCCGACCCGACCGAACAACCCGGGGTCATGTATGGCCATGGAACATTTGTCACCGGCATCGTCCTGCTCACCGCTCCCGAGTGCCGCATTCTGCCCCTGCGCGCCTTCAACGGCTTCGGGCAGGGTGAGTTGTTCGACATTATGCGAGCCATCATCTGGGCCAAAGCCCAGGGCGCGGATATTATCAACATGAGTTTCAGCGCCAGCGAACTCTCACCCATGCTGCTTTCGGCCCTTAGCTATGGCGGCCCAAACCGCTCACTCATGGTAGCCTCGGTTGGTAATGACTCCGCTGAGGTCGACACTTATCCCGCCGCCCACAGCCTTGCAATGGGCATCTCTGCCGTCGCCCAGGACGAGTTCTTGGCACCGTTCTCCAACTACGGAGACTATGTTGAACTCTGCGCACCGGGAGTGAATGTCTATAGCGCCTTGCCCGGCGCCGAGTCCGGCTGGGGGACCTGGAGTGGAACCTCATTTGCCGCTCCCTTCGTTGCGGGTGTGGCCGCCCTGGCAATGCAGGTTGATCCGGATCGTGCCCCGCAGGATGTTCGGCAACTACTTACCGATGCCGCCCGCTCAGAACTCGCTTGGGGCTCCATCGCTCCGCCCGACCCACTGTACGGCTGGGGAATGGTCGATGCCTTCGAAGCCGTCGCCGGTCTCTCCGTTGGCGACCTCGATGGGTCAGGACAGCGAGACAGCGCGGATCTGCAGTTGTTGATCTCCTATGTCGATAGTCAGCCCGGCGGTGGTCAGGGGGGAGGAGGCAATGCCGATAATCCAAATCCTGGCTTCTTGATGCGCCTTGCCGATGTCAACTGCGATGGAACCGTATCCGTTCTCGATCTGACCGCGATGGCAAAGCTTATCAACACCGGTCGCTGGGACAAGGTGATCCCTTGTGTGAAACCATAGCATTGCGAAGCCAAACAGTGACAATCCATGAAAGCCCGCCGGTCCGGCGGGCTTTCTTTTTTTTGGCTTTTTTCTGCAATCCGGTATTTTCCTCCGCATTAGTGACTCTACACATATGAAGCTAAGATTGTTGGGACCCGTCAGGTTTGTGGGGTCCGTTGACGAGGTCACCGATGATCTGACGCCTTCTTTCTACTTCCTTGGCTGTATTGGCCTTTCTTTGGAGGCCCGTGAGCAATCACGGGCTTTTCTTTTGTCGTTGTCAGACAATCATTTTCGGGCTGTCCGATGTATTTTCCGGCCCGCTCGCGTCTCTCCATTACAAGAACACTGCCAAAACCCTCAACCGTCCACAACGAGGCCTGCAGTTGGTCACAGAAAACCGATCCAGACGCCGAGCCGGTGATGCGGTAGTTGCTTGTCAATTGCCCGTCAATGGTCTCGGTACCAACCCATATTCTTACATCGATCCTGTTTGATTGAGGAGGAACGCATGAGACGAGCGATCATCGTCGGATTAGCATTGATGCTGATCGGGGCAGCACTGGTTCAGGCCGAACAAGTGCTACAAGTCGATCAGAACCGCTACGTTCAGGAAGGCTCGCAGATCGGCCTTGTGCCCGATCGCTTCGTAGTGATTCTGAATCAGGGGGTAGACATTAACCACGAAAAGGACATGCAAACGGACATCGCATTGTCCAACGTGGGTAGCTTCGCCAGCGTAGCTCAGCAGTATGGAGTTACCAGGCTGCGGCCACAGTTCCCCGGTACCGACGATGGCCAGATGGCTCAGGCAGAGGGTGCCGAATTACTCAGCCGCCACTACAAGGTCGATTTCACCGAGGGTACTCTGGAGCAGGCTATGGCAGCCTATGAGGCGCTCCCCGAGGTTGAGCGTGTGGAGCCCATCGGTATCCACCTGCTGTATGCCACCCCCAATGATCCGTACTATGCCGATCCCCCGGACACTTATCCCTACGACCAGTGGCATTACTGGGATACTTACGGCATGAATGCCAACAATGCCTGGGATAGCGAATCCGGTAGCCAGCAGGTCCTCGTTGGTGTACTCGACATGGGCGCCATGTACGACCACGGCGACCTCGGTGGTAGCAACCCTCCCGGCCCGAACGATGCCAGCACCAATGGCAATATCTGGGTCAATACCAACGAGATACCCGGTAACGGAGTCGACGATGACGGCAATGGCTATGTCGATGACGTCATTGGCTGGGACTTTGTCGATCGCACTGACTGGTATACCTATTCCTGTGTCGACAACGATTGCGGCACCGCCGACAATCATCCCCGCGATGGCGACGGCCACGGAACTCACGTCTCCGGTACTATCGCGGCTATCACAAACAATGGTTATGCCGTAGCCGGTGTGGCCGGTGGGTATGGCGATGGGACCTTTGCCGGCGGTGGCAACGGCGTCAAAATCGTGCCCTGTCGCATTGGCTATCAGCTGTCCTACATGGGCTCTGTTGTCGGTGTCGTCATTATGGACTACGTCGCCGAAGCCATGTACTACATGGGCGCGCTCAAGGCATCTGGATGGAATGTCGCCGCCATCAACTGCTCCTTTGGTTCCTCTAACACCGGCGGTCTCGGAGCGGCCTGTGACTACTTGATTGCACAGGATGTCATGGTCATCGTCGCTGCCGGTAACTCCGGGTCGACCAGCGCCGACTATCTCGGCCAGCGGACCGACTGCATGGATGTCGGCGCCACCAATCAGGCTGGTGATCCGGCCAGCTTCAGCAACTATGGTAGCTGGGTTGATATTGCGGCTCCGGGGGAGGGCATTCTTTCCACCATCACTGATCCGGCTGATCCGACCACCGACTATGTCGCCGTGCTCGATGGCACCTCCATGGCCTGCCCGCACGTCGTCGGCGTAGCGGCGCTCCTCGAATCCTACGACCCGTCCCTGACAGCCACCGACAAGTGGAATCTCATGGTCAACAATACGCGGCCGTACAACATGACAAGAGACCTTGGTCCGGGTATTGTCGATGCCCGCGCCGCGCTCGATGCTGCCGGGCCGAACACGAACCCACCAGTCGCGGACTTCACCGGTTCGCCAACTTCCGGCGATTATCCGCTGAATGTCAACTTCACAGATCAGTCGTCCAACACGCCGACAACCTGGAGTTGGGACTTCGGCGATGGTGCAGGCACCTCGACACAGCAGAATCCGTCATACACCTACAACGCAGCAGGAACCTACACAGTCACCCTGACTGCAACCAACGCGTATGGCTCGGATACGGAGACGAAGATTGACTACATCACCGTCACCGCTCCGCCTCCGCCGACTGCTAACTTCAGCGCCTCTCCGACATCCGGCGAGTATCCCTTGACCGTGAACTTCAGCGATCTGTCGAGCGGTTCACCCACAACCTGGAGCTGGGACTTCGGTGATGGCATTGGAACATCGGCTTCACAAAACCCATCGTACACCTACGATGCCGTCGGGACCTATACTGTATCATTGACCGTAACCAACGACTTCGGCTCGGACACGGAGACGAAGATTGATTATATCACTGTCACCGAACCGGGGCAGGCGACCAAGGCGTACGCCACAAGTGAGACAACTGTGGCCGGGACGTTGACTGGCAGCTACACAAACACCATGGCCAGCGATAACGTCTATGAGGTCGTGACTGAGGAACTCTATACCGGTCACCCTCGAAAGAGCTACAGCTTCCTTGAGCACCGCTGGACCTTTAGCGTAACTTCGGGCTCGGAAATCACTTTCTATCTCGAAGCATACCGACCGACCAATTCAGATGCTGACAACTTCGTGTTTGCCTACTCTACAGATGGTGCCAATTATACCGATTTGGTAACGGTTGCCAGCGCCACTGAGCAAGTATACTCGGTGAGTATGCCCAACACCCTCAGCGGTACCGTCTATGTGCGTGTCGTAGATACCGACCGTAACTGGGATCGCAATTCGCTCGATCCGATTTACATCGATGAAATGTACATCCAAACGGGCAGCGCTGCCCCCCAACCGCCGGTTGCCGACTTCACGGGCAGCCCGACCTCTGGCGATGCCCCGTTGGCGGTCAACTTCACCGATGCCTCCAGCGGCAGCCCGACCTCCTGGAGTTGGGACTTCGGCGATGGCTCCGGAACGTCAACAGCTCAAAACCCGAGCTACACCTACAGCGCAGCCGGAACCTATACCGTTAGTCTGACCGCAACCAACGCCTACGGTTCCGATACCGAAACCAAGGTTGACTACATTACGGTCACCCAACCCGCACAGGACCCGCCGGTTGCTGATTTCAGCGGCACACCGACCTCCGGCGATGCCCCGCTGGGCGTTCAGTTCACTGACCTGTCAACCAACGGTCCCACTTCGTGGAGCTGGGACTTCGGCGATGGTTCCGGGACCTCAACGGCCCAGAATCCGAGCTACACTTACAGCGCAGCCGGAACCTATACCGTTAGTCTGACCGCAACCAACGCCTACGGTTCCGACATCGAAACGAAGGTTGACTATATCACGGTGACCGAACCAAGTGGTGACCAAACCATGTACGTCAACAATATCGTGGTCACTCGAAAGAACGCCGGCCCCAACTGCAGCGGCATCGGGACGATCTACATCTATGACTCGAATAACCAGCCGGTCGCCAATGCCACCGTCTATGCGACCGCCACCGGTCCCGTCGGCGGTACCTTCAGCGGCCTGACGGTATCCGATGGTTCGGTCATGTTTGAAACCGGCAAGACCCGTAGCTGCACTGGTGAGTTCTGTTATGAGGTGACCAATGTTACCCATTCTTCGCTCACCTACAATGCTGCCGCCAACAACGTCACCAAGGCGTGCGAGAGCGGATGGGTCTATTCCGACGGTCAGGGCGAGATGGCTCAGGTAGAAACCCCAGCCTCGTACTCACTTCTCCAGAACTATCCCAACCCGTTTAACCCGGTCACCACAATCACCTTCAGTATCGACCAGCCCGGTCATGTGACCCTGGAGGTGTTCAACGTTGCCGGACAACGGGTATCGACCCTTGTTGACCGCTACCTCGGAACAGGCGAGCATACCGCTACATGGGATGGAACCACGGTCTCATCCGGCGTGTACTTCTATCGCCTGACCTCTGGTGAGAAGGCCGAAACGAAGAAGATGATTCTGCTCAAGTAGCAACTTGGATCGATGCTTTCCCCCTTGTTATGAGGAGGGGACAAGATGAGGGGAGACCCGACCGGGACCTGGTTCCGGTCGGGTCATCTTTTTGGCTGGCGCCAACGGGGCACAGCGGCTTTTTTGTTGAATTGGCTTTCTACCCTTGATACCAACTCCCTTGAGAGCAATGTCGCAAAAGGGAACAGTGCAGTATGAATACCCACAAACACGTCAGCCTGAATCTCAACATCAGAGGACTCGCGCAGTCAGCCACCATCGCCATCAATGACCTCAGCCGCCAACGCCAGACCGAGGGCAAGGAGGTCTATCGATTGGGCCTGGGGCAATCGCCCTTTCCCGTACCCCAGCCGGTGGTCAACGCCCTCAAGCATCACGCCCATCAAAAGGACTACCTGCCCGCCAAGGGTCTGCTGGCACTCAGACAGGCTGTCGCCGACTATCACCGACGGCACGATGCCGTTCAACTCAGTGCTGAGCACGTGCTCATCGGGCCGGGCTCGAAGGAACTCATGTTCCTGCTCCAGCTGGTCTACTACGGCGAACTGGTTGTCGCTACCCCCTGCTGGGTCTCCTATGTTCCACAGGCAAACATCATCGGAAGGCGCGTACGCTTGATCCCCACTCGCTATGAAGACAACTGGCGATTAACCGCAGAGCAATTCGAGCGCTTTTGCAAGCGGGAAGAGGACGACCTGCGTCCCCGCATCCTGCTGATGAACTACCCCGGCAATCCCGAGGGAGGCACCTACGCCGCACACGAGCTGGAGCAAATCGCCGATGTCGCCCGACAATACCAGGTTGTCCTGCTCTCTGATGAAATCTACGGCCAGCTCCACCACAACGGCACCCACGTCTCAGTAGCCCGGTTCTATCCCGAGGGAACCATCATCAGTTCCGGTCTGTCCAAGTGGTGTGGAGCCGGAGGCTGGCGACTCGGCACGTTCGCGTTCCCAAATGAGCTTGACTGGCTGTGTGAATCCATGGCCGCCGTCGCCAGTGAAACCTTTACCTCCGTCAGTGCCCCCATTCAATACGCCGCCATTCGCGCCTTTAAGGGAGGAACCGCCATAGAACGCTACCTCTGGCATTCACGCCGTATCCTGAGTACACTGGCTCGGCGTATTGTTGATATGCTCAGGAAGGGCGGAATCAGGGTCCATGACCCCGAGGGAGCCTTCTACCTCTTTCTCGATTTTTCCATGCTCACCGACAAACTGAGCAAACGCGGGATCACTGACAGCGTGACCCTCTGCGACCGACTTATTGAGGAAACCGGCGTTGCCATTCTCCCCGGAGTCTCGTTCAACCGCGATGAAACCGAGTTGACCGCACGCCTCGCGTATGTGGACTTCGATGGTGCCAGGGCACTGACGGCCAGCGAAACTATCCCGCTCGATCAGCCCCTGCCCGATGAGTTTACCGACACGTATTGCTACAAAGTCATTCGAGCCGTCCAGCTTCTGGTGGAATGGCTGGATCAGACCCGGTAGCGAACTCCTGCTTGTTACCTGTGTATCAGGTAATAGCTTAGGTTACTTCACACCGAGGTGATAGGTGCCCCTCAGAAGAAAAATCGACAACCCTATACGAATTGTTGTGAACGTTTTCACTTGACAGTTAGTATTATTATAAATTTACTTATGTTTAGCCGTTGGTAATGAAGCGGTACACTCAGGAGAATGGTTTTTGACATGAAATTCTCAACTCGAGCGCGCTATGGATTGCGGATGATGGTTGAATTGGCCAAAGGTCTGCAAAAGGAGAAACTGGTCCATCTCGGGCACATTGCCGAGTTAACAGGCCTCTCCGAGAACTATCTGGCACAACTGGCCATGGCTCTGAAGAACGAGGGACTGATAATCGGCGTCTCAGGAAAAAAGGGCGGCTATCAACTGGCCCGGGAACCCGAGAACATCAAAGTCTCCGAGATCGTCAAGGCGGCTATCGGTCCTATCTGCGTGACCGATTGTGTCAACTCACCCGGCGTTTGCCTTAACTCGGATTTCTGCGAAACACGGATGATCTGGGCACTCGTCAATCACCGCATCCAGGAAACACTTGAGAAATATACTCTGGCCGATCTGGCCGACCGGAGCTGGATGGATCGCATTCGCGCCGAGTATCCGGATATTGCTGTGCTGTTTCCGGGAAGGGCAGACGGTCAGCCCGTCGAACCGTTCGGGGGCTGCCCGATTCAAAAGGAATAGTAGATTGTGTTCGTAGCGAACAGGAAAGGATAGAGCTGCATGCTGGCTGTGCAATTGGTGACATACTTCTCGGTGGCGGTAGCTATCGTGGCCATGTTGGTCAAAGTTTACCGTTATGCAACCGCACCGGAACACATGCGATGGGAACTGTATCCGGTGCCGCACGAAAAAGGGAAATCCGACTACGGAGGATCATACCTTGAGGAGTTGGACTGGTGGTCGAAACCGCGCCACAGCGATATGGTCAACGAGATGAAGGAGATGGCCTCCGAGATTATCCTGCTCAAGGGTGTATTTCACCACAATCGCCGCGTCTGGCGATCATCGTTCCCCTTCCATTTCGGGCTCTACCTGTGCATAGGGTGGCTTGCCCTTCTGATCGTTGGTGCCGCCCTTCAGGCATTTGG
>CAZXRO010000010.1:5224-19620 GCA_964642435.1 uncultured Ignavibacteriales bacterium | reverse complement strand
CCATCGGTGCCGAAGCCGGAACGCTGGGCAAGATACTCCATTACCTGACCATCCCTGTCGGCTATGCTGGACTGGTCCTCGGCGGCCTGGGTGCCTTTGGCCTGTTCATCTGGAGGATGTCCGATGCCAACCAGCGCCCCTTCAATTCGCCTATGGAGTACTTCAACCTGGTGTTCTTCGTCATCGTCACGGCCGTAACGGTACTGGCATCTGTCATGGCGGATCCCTCGTTTGCTGCCCTGCGCGCGTACGTGCAGGCGGTAGTGACGTTCGGTGCGACCCCAGCTTTGCCCACAATGATCACCGTCGAGGTCGTCCTGCTGTCGCTGCTCATACTCTATATCCCACTCACACGTATGTCACATTTCGTGGCCAAGTACTTCCTGTACCACGCCGTCCGGTGGAACGATGAACCGAACGTGCGTGGCAGCAAAATTGAAAAGCGCATCGCGGAACTGCTGAACCAGAAGGTCGGGTGGAATGGACCACATATCCAGACCGGCCAAAGCTGGGGTGAAGTCATAAAGGAACCGAAGAAATGAGCGAGCATCTCCGCCCCAAGGACATTAGCAAGAAGACTGATCGTCTGGTCCATATCGACCCGAGCAAATTCCCGAAACTCCCATATCCCTACGAGGATTGGGAAGACCCGGCTATTCCTGAGTTGTCCGATGCCAAGAAAGCTGAACGCGATGTCTCCCTCGACGGCGTCAGCAACCTGATTGTCCCGCTGCCCAAGACAGAGCAGGAAAAGGAAGAGATGGTCGCGCAATTCCTGGTCGGGCTGCGCAAGCTGCTCTCCAAGGAGAACAACTGGACCTTCCTCAAGCCGCTTATGCTGTCCATGGACAACTGCGTCAAATGCAACACATGCGCCGAGGCATGCCCCATATTCCAGGAGTCCGGCAGGGTCGCCGCCTATCGCCCCCTGTTCCGTTCCGAAGTCCTGCGCCGCATCGTCAAGAAACATGTGACGCCCGGTGGCAAGCTGATGTCGAAATTCACCGGCAATGATATCGACGTCAACTGGGAGACCATCTCCCGTCTGGCTCAACTTGCATATCGCTGCACGCTCTGTCGTCGCTGCGCGCAGACCTGCCCGATGGGCGTCGACAACGGCCTGCTCTCACGCGAGATCCGCAAACTCTTCAGCCAGGAACTCGGCTTATCGCCGTCCGAATTGCATGGCGATGGCACCATCAAGCAGCTCGAGACCGGTTCGTCAACCGGCTTGTCTCCCGTGGCTCTTATGGACCTGATCGAGTTCGCCGAGGAAGATATCACTGACCGCACCGGTCTGAGCATCAAGATTCCGTTCGACAAGGCCGGCGCCGACATTCTGCTGATTCATAATGCCGGTGAATTCCTCTCCTGGCCCGAAAACCTTGAAGCCTTCGCCATCCTGTTCGAGATCGCCGGACTGAGCTGGACACTCTCCAGCGAAATGGTCGGCTACGACTCGGTGAACTATGGCCTGTTCTACGATGACGCCCAATACGCCCGCGTGACCCTCAAGCACGCTGAGGTGGCTCGCAAGCTTGGTGTCAAGAAGGTTGTGGTCGGGGAATGCGGCCATGCCCACAAGGCCCTGATGGCTATCGGTGATCGTGTCTGGTTGGCCGAAAGCAATATACCACGCGAATCATGCATGGCCACCATGGAAGACCTGATCGTCAACGAGAAGGTCATGGTCGATCCTCAGCGCAATGACTTCCCGGTTACCACCCATGACCCATGCAATATGACTCGTTCCATGGGCATCATTGAGCCGCAGCGACGTATCCTGCGCAAAATCTGCCCGCAGTTCAGGGAAATGACCCCCCACGGCGTGCACAATTACTGCTGTGGTGGCGGGAGCGGGTTTGCCATCATGCAATCTCATAACTTCCCGGAATGGAAAATGGCCATTTCCGGACGACGGAAGTTCGCCCAGATTCTCGAGGCCTTCTCCAAAGAAGAGCTGGACCCATCGGTCCATAAGTATGTCTGCGCACCATGCTCAAACTGTAAGGGGCAGATCAGGGATATTATCACCCACTTCGATGCCTGGGAACGCACCGGTATGCTCTATGGAGGCCTGGTCGAACTGATCGTCAACTGCATGACCGATGTCCGCGAAGGTTTCGTTGAGTGGGAGGACTTCCACTAAGCCGCTGATCCAGAACTGAAAGTTGCATCCTATATGGGACTATCCGATCTGTTCAAACCCGGCTACAAGTCAAGTGATCCTGAGGTACGGCTCAAGTTTGTCGAGAGTACCTCAGACTCTGATCGCCTGGCCGATATGGCGTGCCATGATCGCTCCCCGCGAGTCCGCAAGGCAGCTATCGCACGTATTGACGATGAAAAGCTGCTGGAATCGGTCGCCCTCAATGGCGACCATATCGATGCTCGCGTGGCCGCTGTCCAGCGTATCGACTCACAGACCACCCTGGCCCGCATAATCAAGCTCCGTCGTAACTACGATCTCATGGCTGCCTGTTTCGCCCGCATCACCGACAAGAGTATTCTCGATATGATCGCCAATGATACCGAGTACAACCTCTCGGCCCGGCGTATCGCTATCGAAAACTACGCCGACGAAGCCTATCTGTCCGAGAGCATCGGCAAGGAAACCGACCATGCCGAGAAGTCTCCCGAGGAAGTCAAGAACCTCGTACACAAATACGGCGGAGAGAATCTCGTCCGAGCGCTCAGCCGCTTTCGCGGCAGTAAGAGCGCCATCAAGGCGATGGGACAGATCATGCGAGGTGGATCCGATGCCGCCGAACAGGCGACAGAACAAATCGCACATGGGCTCACTCACGCCAATCCCGCCATACGGCAGGCAGCAGAGGCCGAACTCGCGACTATCAAGGACGGACAATTGGTGGCCGTGCTCGTGCGACTCATGGACCACGCCGAGCTCGAACAACCGATCAAGCAGGTGTTGGCCAGGATCGATCATCCCGATGCCCGCCAGTTCGGTTGACCTGTACCCGATGACTACTGCCGCACAGAAGCGGCACACACATACAGTGAACTCGTAGAGCCCGCAAGAGAGGACCCGTTTGACTATGTCGAAACAGGTGTTGATTGTCGACGACGAAGAAGATATGCGCGTCTACCTCCAGACCATCTTCCAGAAAGCCGGCTATGATACGCAGGTAGCGATTAATGGCGATGATGCCCTGGTGGCGGTGGCTCGACAACGGCCGGACCTGATTACACTGGATATCCTGATGCCCCGCCGCAGCGGACTGAATTTCTTCCGCAATTTGCGCAAAGCCGAGACAACCCGCGGTATTCCCGTTGTCATCGTATCCGGCGTGTCCGGCAACAGTGAGTTCTTCGAACCCGCAGACCTCGAGGGCCCCGTGAAATTCATGGAAAAACCGATCAAACCCGACGAGCTCCTGACGACCGTAAAAGCCCTGCTCTAAAGGAGAGCCGCCATGCCCCTGCACGACAGCAGACACCTCCAATCCGCCTATCAGTGGACCATCCGTTCGCTGTGGCGCGTGGTGGGAGTAGCGGCACTATTCACCGTCGTCATCTCTGCTGTCTATCAGCTCGGAGGGGTCTACCTCGGTGCCATTCTGACAACAGCCGCCCTCTTTGCCATCGGTGCTACCGCCCACGGCGTCAGAAAGACCGCCCGCGCGCTGGATTACCCCGGTGTCGACCGCTTCTTCCAACAGGTACCATGCTACCTGACCATTCAGGATCGTAACCTGCGCATCATTCGCACCAACCGCCAGTTCCGCGAGGACTTTGGCGACTGCCTCGGCCAGTACTGCTACAAGGTCATTAAGAAAGCCAATGCCCCCTGTCCCAACTGCCCCGTACTGCGGACCTTCACCGATGGTCAGACCCACCGCACCGAAGAGGACGCCACCACCCGCGACGGCCGATCAGCCCGGCTGTCCGTCTACACCACTCCCGTGCCCGACGAACACGGCAATATCATCGGCGTCATGGAAATGTCCACCAACATCACCGACCTCAAAGAACTCCAGGCCGAGATCGAAGCCAGTCGCGATGAGTTTCAGGCTCTGTTTAACCGGGTACCATGCTACATCTCAGTCCAGGACAAGGACCTTCGCATTATCGAGAGCAACGAAGCCTTCAACAAGGACTTCGGCCAGCACCTCGGCAAGCACTGCTACGAAGTCTACAAACAACGTGGCGAAATGTGCCCCGACTGCCCGGTCGAGAAGACGTTTGAGGATGGCAAAATATACAGCCGCGAGGAAACCGTGATCACCCGCGATGGCACCGAGGCCAAGATGCTCGTCTTCTCCTCACCCATCTACAACCAGGCCGGAGAACGGGTCGCCGTCATGGAAATGTCGACCGACATCACCGAGGTCAAACGACTCCAGCGCGAACTCACCCACATGGGCAAAACCATCGCTGTCATGGCACACCGCATCAAGAACATCCTGATGGGCCTCGAAGGCGGCATCTTCGTCGTCAACACCGGAATGAGCGACAATGATGACGCCCTCGTACGCAAAGGATGGGGGATGATCGAGCGCAATGTCGAACTGGTCTCCCGAATCGTGAAGGATCTGTTGTACTGCTCCAAGGAACGCGATATGACCTTCTGTGAACTCGATCCCGTTCCAGTCGTCCGAAGTGTCTACGATCTCTTCAAGGGTCGTACCGGTAAAGAGGGTGTCGAGCTGCGCCCGCAGATACCCGATTCCCTCCCGCCGGGATTATTCGACGAGGAAGCCCTCCACAGCCTGATCACCAATCTCGTTACCAACGCGCTCGAGGCCTGCCTCAATGATGCCACCCCCGACAAGGACCAGCATCACATCATCCTCAGGGCGCTGCACGAGAACGGCAAGCATATCATCGAAGTCGAAGACAATGGCCCCGGTATCCCCGGTACGGTTGGGGAACGGGTCTTCGAGGACTTCTTCAGCACCAGGGGACGCGAGGGTACCGGACTGGGACTGCTGGTGGCACACAAGATCGTCGAAGAACACGGCGGGACCATCACGTTTCTCTCAACCGAGGGAGAGGGAACTACTTTCAGAGCCATCTTTCCTCGAAACCGCAACAGATCATAGATGAATCTATCATCATTTTCAAGAGCCCATCTGTTTTTCTTGTTGGCAGTCGCCGCGCGGTTGCTTACCATATGAGCAGAGAATCAGCTAAGCCGGAGGTTGACGTTGAGCAAGAAGATACTCATCATTGACGACGAAGACGATATCATCATCTTTCTCGAGACTCTGTTTATAAGTGCCGGATACGACACGATTACCGCCCGCAACGGTGTCGAGGCACTCGATGTCGCCAGGCAGGAGAAACCGGACTTGATGACGCTCGATCTCCAAATGCCAAAAAACACCGGCACTGATTTCTATCGTAAGCTCAGCCGGGAAGCAGAACTGAAAGATGTGCCCGTGATCGTCATCAGCGGCGTTCCCGGACGCCACCTCGCGGTCCCCAAACCCGCCGCCGTCTTCGAGAAACCAATCGACCGCGAAAAGCTCCTCAAGACGGTTCAGACGCTGATAGGATGAGCACTATCGGCCGATAACCGCACCTCTGCCACACCTTCAGGCCCTTCTTCTTCGATGCCCGTATCCGTCATCCGCGGTGTGATATGATCATGGCAGCAACGTCATGGAACAACTTGTCCACGAACCGTGTTACGCATACGAATTAGTAAGGTTAAAATATTAGCAAAGTAGTAATATTATACTTGCTCAGCCTTCGTTCTTGATGCATCATAGGACAGGTGAAAGTATTCACAAATGTCGCCCGCCCACTTGGCGGCAGCCGCAGGAGAGGTAGTGTATGGCCACAAGACTCAAGGGCGCAGCAGCTGGCCTGCTGCTCTGTACCGCGTTGCTGCTCGTTCCTTTAAGCTCCCACACGTACGGTGCACCTGAACTCAAGGTTGACGATGAAACCTGCCTGTTGTGTCACGAGGGATACGATGCCGAACTGGCCGCCTCAGGACACCGGCTGAGTTCTCAAATCGACAATCCACGGGTCACTATCGGTTGTGTCAGTTGCCATCCCGGAGGGACTGAGCATGCCGATGATCCCATGTTGGAGAATATCGGCCGGCCGCAACTCATGACTTTGGGCGAGGTCACTTCAGTCTGTGCGCCATGCCATCAGCCACACACGCAGACCGGTACCGTTGGCTTCGATCCCCACCTCGGAATGGACATCAACTGTGTCGATTGCCACTCCATCCATGGTCGCAGCGAGACCCTGCTGCGCGCCGAGCAAACCGACCTGTGTGGCAAGTGCCACGTCGATGCGCTCAGTCAGTTCCGGCTTCGCACCAGTCACCCGTTGGCCGACGGCTACATCAACTGCATCTCCTGCCACGACTTCACCGGCGACAACGCTCCCCAGTTCGGCCACGGCGGCAACGTGAACTGCTTCCAGTGTCATCCCGAGCAGAGTGGACCATATCGCTATGAACACCAGGCCACCAGCTCCTTCGCGACCGAGGGCAACGGATGTACCGGGTGCCACGAGCCGCACGGCAGCCCGAATGATCGCCTGCTCAACCAGCCCGGCAATGGACTCTGCTTCCAGTGCCACAGCTATCCCGCCGGACACCGGATCGCTCACGACGGCATCGCGCAGGGACTTGATTGCATGGAATGCCATACCGCTGTCCATGGCTCTCATGACAATGACGGACTGCTGGATCCCATGCTGGGCGCCAAGGTTGCCGGCGAGCCCGGCGGCTGCTTCTGTCACGGTGTACTTGACTAAGGAGAATGAATGTGAACCACGCCAAACTGATTACGATTTTGCTCGGTCTGCTGCTGGTTATCGCCTCCGGTCAGGTAACTGCGCAGACAACCGAGGGCACCGTTCGTGCCGGCTATGTCTTCACCGATCACGAGGGCAACCGCAGCATGGACCAAACAGCCTATAACACCCGGGAGGGTCTGGCCCTCTCACTCGAAAACTTCCGCCACGATTTCACCAGTGGCCTGCACGTGCGGGCCGACCTGCAGAACTTCACCCTCGCAAACCGCAAGCTTCGCGCCAGTGTGAGCAAGTCCGGCCTGTTCGATCTCTCGTTCACCCACCGCGCTAACCGACGCATCTACGATTTCAGCAACGACGTACGTACCATACGTCATGTCACCAACACCGCCTTCTGGGTACAGCCACACGACATGCTTCGCCTCTTTGGCGGTTTCGGCTACACGACCAAAGATGGGGAACAAACGCCTCTCATCAGTCCCACCGTAGTCAACCAGGTCGACTACGACAATACGCACTACCATGCCGGCATCAGATTTCAGGGTGGGCGCCGCTACGTGCAAGCCGAATATCGTGGCGCCGACTTCGGCGATAATACCGACAACATCTCCGATCGTCAGTCCTCACGTGTACGCCTGATCGCCGGAGCACCGATTCCGAACTTCGAGCGACTCATCCTCAGTCTCGGATTCCAACATTACGAACACCGACTCAAAAGCGAGAATGATACCCTTATGGCCAACACGGTCTGGGGATCAGCGCGCTACCTCTGTCCTTTGGGCACCCAGGCGACATACTCGTTTATGTTTGACCGCGCCCGCCGCACCGGTGACTGGACCGCCACCGACAATATCGCCCACGCCATATCGATCGGGCATACCTGGCCGCGACTCGCTGGCCTCACTGTCGGCTACCGGCATTACACCAATGATGATCTGTTCGATGAACTCTCTTCCAATAGCTACTTCTTCAACGGATGGATCAAGCCGCTGGACAAACTCACCATCAGGGCCGGGGCCGGGGGAGAGGCGCTTGACGTCGACGATGGTCGCACGCTGACCGGCAAAAGGGATCGAACCCGCCATGCATTCCAGGTCCGATGGCGCGAAGACTATGGCTACCTTCGCGGCCGCTGGGAATCACGCTCGCTTGAATTCGAAGACATAAATAGCGAAACCGACTACTCCCGGATCGCCTTCGATGGCTCCCTGCACAAGGAACGCTACGGCCAGGCAATCCTCTCGTACTCATACAATACAGGCGAGTGGGAAAACAGCGAGGGACAATTCGAGTTTGCCGAACACGTCCTTTCCGCCGACCTGCTCAGCGGGAGATATAACCAAGCACAACTCGGGTTCGGCACAACGTACTATCGCAGCCAGGACGACCTCGATGTCGAGCGCTTTGTCCTGCGCTTCACCGGTAACTACGAGTTCGTCCCCGGATATACCGCCGAGCTGACGTACTCGGCCTACAACTATGACAACCTTGATTTCATCGGACCGACCTACACCGAATACTACACCGGCAACATAGTGCAATTCAGCGTCGCCTATCAGTTGTAGGTTGCGGTGATGGATAGAAGAGTATGAGAAGAACAACAGATAGATAGAATCAATTACAGAAGGGAGTAAGCATGAGACTACCTTTGCTCATTACTTGCGCCGTGGCCCTGCTGCTGCTGGGTTCGATTGGCTGCGAGCGGGAGATCACGGGCAATGCCCAGTCCGTCGACCAGACAGCATCTTCGGCGTGCTTTGACTGTCACGGAGACCAGGATCTCAGCTTGGTGCAGGCACGCATACAATACGAGAACTCGATCCACTTCGTCGGCGAAAACGTCGACCGCAACCACCTGAACAACTCGTTCTATCGCGCCTGCGAACCCTGCCATACCAGCGAGGGCTTCCTGGCCAGCCTCTCAGGAGAATCCACCGATGGTTCTCACTTCACTGCAATCCACTGCTTCACCTGCCACCAGCCGCACTCGTCCATCGAAGGCCTGCAGGTGCGTGTGACCGCCGCTGTGGCCTTGCAGGATGGCACCTCGTTCGATCGTGGCAGCGCCAACATCTGTGCCGGCTGCCACCAGAGTCGTCGCGATGTCAATACGACAGTCGTTGACGGAACAGAGCTCGATACGCGCTTTGGACCCCACTACAGCAACCAGGCCGACATGCTCATCGGCGCCAACGCCTACGAGTACGACGGCTATAACTACGCCAAGTCTGCGCACTCGCTTGCCCCTCAGGGCTGCGTCCATTGCCACATGAGCCAGTCCTCGTTCGAGACCATTGGTGGCCATGCCTTCAATATGCGCGATGATGACGCCGAGCTGGAAAACATCACCGGCTGCAACGACGAGAACTACAGTTGCCACGGCGGGGATATCGATGATCTCGATCATGTCGCCGAGGCCGACTTCGATTGGAACGGTGATATCGAGGGCATCCAGACTGAGGTCCATGGCCTGCTTGACAGCCTGCAGGTGCTGCTGATCAACGCCGGACTGATTGAGGAAGACGACGGCGAAATCCACCCGGTCGACGACCGTTTTGTCACGACTGCCGACAGTGTCGGTGCGCTCTACAACTGGCTGTTCGTGGAAGAGGATCGCTCGGTTGGCGTCCACAACACGGACTACGCTGTTGGCCTGCTGCGATCTGCCATCAACTTCATGGTCCACGGCGATCCCAACGGCGCCGGCGGCAAGGCCCTGCGCCAACCACCGCTGCTGAGCGTGCATTAGCAGGCAGAACGTCTCAGATGATCCGCAAGCAAGCGGAATAGAGAAAGGCCGGGTCCCCAACAGGATCCGGCCTGTTTGTATCGAGCTGTCATACGTGATATCTAATCCAGAATCTAAGAAAATCGGGGTGAGAGGATTTGAACCTCCGACATCCTGCTCCCAAAGCAGGCGCGCTAACCGTGCTGCGCTACACCCCGATTCAAGATCACCTAAGCTATCGGTATTCTTCCCCCGTGTCAAGAATTCCCGCGACCGGCATCTTCGGAAACCAAGTCTAACCCTCCGACGTTCCAGGCCATATTGCGTATAAGTACCAAACAGACCAAGTTCCACCTTGCGCCTCAACCGATCAACCGTACATTTAGGGCCTATGTCACAGACAAACTTGCTCGGATACTCGAAAGACCAGCTCGAACAGCTCATGGTCGACATGGGAGAGCGCCCATTCAAGGGACGGCAGCTCTTCAAGTGGCTCTACAACAATCGCCAGTACGACTTCGACATGATGACCAACCTGTCGAAAGACCTGCGATCCAGACTGGCCGGGTCGTTCAGTTTCTCTCCAATTGAGCCCGAACACGAGGCGGTCAGCGCCGACGGCACTATCAAGTTCCTCTTCCGCCTGCCCGATGGCCACCCGATCGAGGCCGTCCTCATCCCCGATGATAACTCGCCGCGCAAGGCCCTGTGCATCTCCACCCAGGCCGGCTGCGCCCTCGGTTGCAAGTTCTGCGCCACCGGTACTCTCGGACTGCTGCGCGATCTCACGGCAGGGGAGATCGTCGGGCAGATGATGTACCTTCGCGACCGGTTCGGCGAGGCCGCGTTCACCAATGTCGTCATGATGGGCATGGGGGAGCCACTGATGAACTTCACCAATGTCGTCACGGCCCTGCAAATCATTACCGATTCCATGGGGCTGGGGCACGCCGCCAAGAAGGTCACCATCTCGACCTCCGGAGTCTCGCCCAAGATCAAGAAGCTGGCCGACACCGGTCTCAAAACCCGCCTGGCGATCAGTCTCCACGCCGCCGATCAGGCCAAGCGCGAGCGCATTATGCCGATCGCACAGACCTTCAAGCTCGACAAGCTCTTCGAAGCCATTCGCTACTATACCGACAAGACCGGCTTCCGCGTGACTTTTGAGTACATCCTCTTCGAGGGCTTCAATGATACCATGGAGGACATCAAGGCGCTGGCGCGGCTGATCCAAGGAATTCCTTGCAAAATCAACGTGCTGGCCTATAATCCGGTCGACGGGCTGCCGTTCAAGCGCCCGTCGGATGACAAGGTAGACTGGTTCGCCCGACAGTTGTATCCCCGGGCACCGGCCGTGACCGTTCGCAAGAGCCGCGGACAGGATATCGATGCCGCCTGCGGTCAACTGGCGGCCAAACACTCGATCAGGAGGCAATAGGATGCGCAGGCTGTGGATTCTTCTGGCAGCAGCAATTTGTGTCGTGGGTGGCTCCGCGTTAGCCCAGCCCGACGTCGTCGTGTCCGATGTCGAGCTACCCAACCTCAGGTGGGGAGCCCAGCAGGCATCGTTCACGGTTACCAACAACAGCGACCAGTACAAGTTTATCTCGGTCATCACCGATATGCAGTTCGAGGGTTCCTACCTCAGCCCCAGCCGTACAGCCCGATCAAACTATGTCCTTCTTGACAACGAGACGTATACCATTGAACCCGTCATCGATGTCCCCGGCAACTACGGCAAAGCACGCATCAACGTGAAGATCTACGATGTCGTAGATACGCTGGATCCTGTCTTCGAAACCCAGAAAGTCTATGAACAGCCGTTCATGCTCAACTACCATCCACCCGATGCTGTCATCCCGTATCTGCAGGAACGTCTCGATTTGCCACCACGAGTCAATGAGCACCCTGACTTCGACTCCGAGTTCTCACGAATCCTGTTGCTGATGATCGAGGAGGCCAAGACACCAGAACAGATCGCTGCAACCGTCGAGTGCGATGTTGAATTCGTGCGTGCCCAGATCAAACAGATGATGGCTCGCTTCTATGTCGTTAGCGTCGGCGATGGTATCTACACCACCGACTTTCCGGTTATCACGCTCAGCGAGGCCAAGCAGCTACGTCCGATCGCCGAACGAATGGCGGACTCACTGGCCGCCATCGTCGCCCGTAATATGCCCGCCTATGACAGCTTGGTAAGGGCACTCGAGGCCGAGGGCAAGATGCCCGAGGATACCATTGACTTTATTCACGGCGGGACTATTCTCTACCACAAGTACCCCGTCGTTGCGGCCATGTTGCTGTGGTACGACTTGGCCTCCCAGTTCATTACCGAGGGCAAGCCGCTGCGGATCTTCCAGGGTACCGATCTGTGCAATGCAAACATTCATCGCTTCATGTATGCCATCCAGGGTGGCGATCACTTTCGCGGAACGCACTTCTACCACGAGGAAGATACCGGACCATCCATCAGCATCCTCTATGGCGACCGGCTCCCAGGCATCAAGTGCGAGGATGATTTCATCCGCAAGGGAGCCCTCAGGCAGCGGGTGAACTACGAAATCCGCGATGGCTTCATTCCGGAGGCCTTTATAATCGACACCCTGCTCATTCGCCAGGCGACGCACCTTCTGTCCGAGGATGTCGACCCCCTCATGCGTCCTATGTACATGGATGTCCTCAAGATCGCCCGCGAAAACCGTCACACTCAGGTGTCGCTCGGTTATCGTTGGTATATCTGGAACCTGACCGCCAGCATTGCACTTGAGCAACTGATCGACGATGGTATAGTCGAGCGCCATCGCAATGGTCAATTCAAGCTGGAGGCCTTTGACTTCGGTTGGAAATGATATGCTGAGAAGACTACTAATAACCACTGCTCTCCTGGCTGTGACCCTCTCCGTCGGATGCGGCAAAGAGAGAACCCCTCCCCGGGACCAGATCCCCATTCTCAAAGAACGTGTCTTCGAACTGCAGGAGGCCGTCAAACAAAAGAACCGGGCAGCAATCGATTCGCTGCTGTCAATTAAGATCGCGACCCACAACCAGACCTCGGATTCCCTGATCAACCTGGTCTATGGCCCTCAGGGCGACTTCGCCTTCACTCAGTTTGGTGCCTGTCAGTATAACTACACGCACAAGAAAGCTCTCGTGGAGTGCTATGTCATGGACAGCGCCTCGCAACGAAGCCGACCCATTCTGTTCTCCTGGGTGTACGAGCACGATATGTGGCTGCTCAAACGATTCGAGGCCGACTCACTCAAGATTGACTACGGATGGGACGAGGCCGACACCCTGCCCAACATCGATTCAGCCATCACCGAGTAATACTATAGCGGACAGCTTCGGTGGTCAAGGCCATGCGATACATGAAAAAGGCGATGTCACTCGCAAGTGGCATCGCCTTTCAAGTTGTCTCAGCGCCTGGGATAGTGGTCCCGGCTGTCGTGTTGTCTTAGTTTAGCGACGGCTTCTCCTGCCCCGCGGTCATCTGCCGAGTGTACTCACCATCGGACTGGAGAATTTCAACTGCACGCTGAATCGTCTTATCCGTCGGCAGGATCACGTGCTCATAAACACCACGCTCTCCGGCCAGGGAGGCCACTATCTCGCGCTTGATCGTTCGCTTGATATAGTCAATTGAGCGGTCAAAGTCAGCTTCCTTGTCCATCTCCACCTGAGCCTTGAGGCTGTCCAAAATGGGCTGGAAGACCTCACCTTTCTCCTCCTCATCGATAGTACTCAGCATGTCCTCATAGGCGGCTTCCAGTGTACTCGTATAGTCGAATTCCTTCTCCTGGACAAACTCACGGAAGTCCTGGACTATCTTGTCGGTAACCTCGAAGTCCGCAGTCAGATCAGGATGCTCGGCAATATACTTGACAGCGAAATCAAAGAACATCGACTGACGCTCCAGGTTAATCTCAATCGGCTCCCACAGGTCACTCTCGATCTCAACATCCGGGATAATACCGCCACCACCGTAGACAATTCGTCCACCGTTCGTGTAGTAGATATCGTCTTCGGAGATGGTCATGCTGTCAGCTGCTCCATTTTCGGCCTCCTCCTCAAGCTCACGGGCCGCCTGACTACCGCGCTTGACCTGGGTCTCCGGCTTCTGGATGCAACGGCCTGATGGCACATAGTACTTCGCCGTTGTCAGCTTCAACGCCATCGAACCATCGTTGGAAATAGGGAAAATCTGCTGCACCAACCCCTTGCCATAAGTCGTATTGCCGACAATCAATCCCCGATCCCAATCCTGAACCGCGCCCGCAACAATCTCCGAGGCAGAGGCAGTACCCTGATCAACCAGGATCACCAGCGGCTTCTCCTCCTCAAGCAACGGCGAGCCCTCTGCAACGTAGTGACGCTCGGAGTTCTCGAACTTACCCTTTGTGTATACAATCTCCTTGCCCCCCCCCAGGAACAACTCAGCCGTTTCCTTGGCCTGGTCCAAAAGACCGCCGCCATTGGAACGCAGGTCGAACACCAGCGACGACACGTTCTTATCATTCAACTCGGTGATAGCATCGCGCAACTCGTGACTGGTCTCCTCCGCGAATCGGGAGAGGCGAACATAGCCGATATCGGTTCCCGGGATCACTCCGGCATAGTTCACAGACTTAAGCTCAATAATCTCACGCTCAATCTCAAACTCGATCGGCTTCTCCAAACCCGCACGCTTGATTGTCAGGTTGACGGAGGTACCCGCCTTGCCACGCATAATCTTCGATGCATCCGCCGAGGTCATCCCCTCGGTGGACTTACCATTAATCTCCCAGATAATGTCGCCCGGACGCAAACCGCGACGGTAGGCAGGGGTGCCCTCAATAGGGGAGACGATTATGATTCGATCCTCGCGTGAGTCAATCTGCATCCCCAGCCCCTCATACTTGCCATGCGTGGATTCCATCAGGTTGTCGTA
>CAZXRO010000010.1:0-5214 GCA_964642435.1 uncultured Ignavibacteriales bacterium | reverse complement strand
GTACTGCGACTTCTCCATCAGTACGCTGAATCGGTCCAGGTCGCCAAGCATCCCCCGGATTCCGGCCTTGATCAACTCCTCGGAATCGATGTCCTCCATGTAGTTGTTGCGCACATTGAACGCTACATGAGTCAGTTTCTTGACATCCCGCAGGAAATCATCACGCTTCTGAGCCGGGTTCTCCTGTTGCTCAGTCTGGTTGCCCTCGATCTGGTCGAGGTTTATGTGAACCGTGTCCGCCCACAAGACCGGCGCGGTTTCATTCTGTATACTACTGGCCTCACCCTGGCCGACAAACCATATCAGCCCCAGGCACAACACGGTTATTCCAAAAAGCTGCACTGAAAAGCGGAGCATGGGGGAACCTCCAATCCGAGTTTGCGATGCTGCCGGCAATGTACTCGTTTCTGACATCCAGTCAAGTGTGAGACCCTGTCTGGCGGGTTGCAGCATCCTCTTGACATTTATACGTTTATCTCTGCAAATTCGTTGCCACCGCTCGCGTCACTACTGCCCTCGCAAAGTAACCAACTATCCGTAAACGACTTACAGCTCGAAATTCGCAGGAATTAGCGTAACAAATCGTGGTTTTCGCTCGTTGTAAAAATATGCACGCATGCATGCGCTGTTACTTATGTTGTAAACAACTTGCGCCCGGGACTGGTTGCGCAGAAATTGAACAAAACTTTCGCCAGGGATCGATTCCTTCGAATGAAACTGCCGCAAAGCCGACCATTTGCTTTCATGCTCAACCTTCTTGTCCCGGGATTGGGACATGTACTGTGGCGGGAGTTCCTGTTTGGCGTTTTCATCCTTCTCATTTCCCTTATCGCGACAGTGCTCTTTGTCGTGACCTACTTCATTGACCTGTCCAACTGGGCGCGTCTCGTCCTGCTGGGACTGCCCGTCATCTTCTATGTTTTCACGTTCTTCGATCTGGACAAGACCATCCGCTCACGACGTGCCCGTTTCCAACCCGCTCCAAATACGGCCGTCATCCTGCTTCTCCTTGGATTGACCTACCAGGCCTTTGCCCCAACCGCCGCCGGCAATTTCCTCTGGCACAATGCACCCGAGATTTTCACCGTCCCTCACAGCCAATTCGCGCCCATTCTGGCCAGGGGTGATGTTGCCATCGCCAACCAACTGGACTACCGCGTCAATGTGCCCCTGTTTGATCGTCCCATATTTCACAGTTTTCCTGATCGTTTCGACCTCGTCCGTTTTGACTCCGGTCGCCGCAATCTCACCGGACTGGTTGTCGGAAGACCAACCGAGACCGTGGAAATCTCAAGCGGAGTGGTCGTCGTCAATGGCGCTCCCGTCTTTGCCCAAGGCAACGCCGATCTGCTGCTGCAAGGGGAGTGGCCGTTGACTTCAGCCGATGATTACTCTATTTTGGTGGCCACCTTGAACTTGGGCGTTATTGACAGCGTGCACCAGGTGCCGCTGCAAATGGTCGTTGGAAAGGTGAGCAGACTGTTTTGACCGACATCAAGTACGTTATCTTTGATCTCGATGGAACCCTGATCGACTCCTCTGATGGCGTCGTGGAGGCCGTCAATTTCTCGCTGCGACAGGTAGGGCTACCCGAGCGTACTCATGAGGAAATCACTCCTTACATTGGCTATTCACTCAAAGTCATGTATGCTGATTTCACCAACTACCCTTACGAGGAACTCCGAACTCATTTTCAGGTGAAAGCCCGCGAGACGATCATCGCCTCGGCTCGTATGCTCGATGGTGTCGATGAAACTCTTCAGCTACTTGCCCGACACAACTTCACTTTGGCCATCGCCTCAACCAAAATCCGCCGTCACATTCAGGGAGTTATTGACAAGTTTGGCTGGCAGGACATATTCGGCGCTTTCGCCGGTGGTGACGAGGTGTCCCAGGTCAAGCCCGACCCGGAAATCCTGGACCTGGTGCTGCGGCGCCTCAACGGGAATCCATCAGCGGCGGTGATGGTCGGTGACACCGAGAATGACATCCGCGCCGCGCATGCCCTCGGCATCAGGTCAATCGCAGTGCGCTCACCCTACGGCGACCCCGAACGCCTGGACCTCTGTCAGCCGACCGTAACTGTCGGTTCCATATCCGACGTACCCGATGCCATTTCGTCACTTGAGTGACCGGAGGTATGCCATGATCGTCTACTACCATTCCTTCGATACCGAACTCGGAACCATTCACACTGCGGCCACCGAGCGCGGTGTATGCTGCGTATGCCTGCCCGGTAGCGCCCGAGAGGACTTCCTCGCCTCACTGGCGAAAGCCCATCCGCTCTCTGAGCTCACGCCCGGGGGGGAGCTCAACAGGCACCTCGAATCCCAGGTGCAGGAGTACCTAAGCGGCACCCGCCGCGAGTTCTCGGTTCCAACCTATCTGAACGTGACCGACTTCGCATCCTCGGTGCTGACCCGGGTCGCGGCCATCCCCTACGGCGCCACGCGCACCTACGGCCAGATCGCAAAGGAACTGGGTAACCCGAAAGCCGCCCGCGCCGTCGGTACCGCCAACGCGCGAAACCCGCTCCCGCTGATCATCCCCTGTCACCGGGTTGTTGCCTCCAATGGGCTGGGTGGGTACGGCGGCGGACTCGATATGAAACGCCGCCTGCTGGAGCTCGAGAAGACGGCGCACCAATATTCCTGACACATAGATAATCAATATACTCACACAAGGAGAAACAATGGACCCACGAGTACAAAAACTGGCCAGCGTGCTCTTGAACTACTCCATCAAGCTCAAGAAGGGGCAGTGGCTAAAGATTCAGGGCGAGGTGGCGACCCTGCCGCTCATGACGGAAATCTACGAACAGGCCGTCAAAATGGGCGCCAATCCGATTGTCCAGGTGATCGTTCCGGAAATGCAGGAGTCCTTCCTGAAGTACGCTAACGAGGAACAGATGAAGTTCATCTCCCCCAGCCTCAAGGTAGAGGTCGATAAGATCGATGCCCTCGTAAACATCTGGGGCGGCACCAACACCCGCCACCTCACCGGGGTCGACCCCAAGCGCCAGGCCAAAGCCCAGCAGTATCGCCGTAAGATCGGCGACAAGCTCATGAAACGAATCGGTGATAAAGATCTCACCTGGGTTGGCACCCTCTATCCCACCCACTCCTCGGCTCAGGATGCCGACATGTCGCTGAAAGACTACGAGGACTTCGTCTACCGCGCTGGCCACGTCCACGCCGGCGAGCCGGTGAAACACTGGAAGAAAGTGGAAAAGGAGCAAGACCGCCTGGTCAAAATCCTTAACCAGATCGACCAGTTGCACATCCTCAGCAGCGACACCGATCTCAAGATGCGCGTCAAAGGACGCAAGTGGATCAACTGCTGTGGCACGGAGAACTTCCCCGACGGTGAAATCTTTACCGCTCCTCTCGAGACCAGCGTCGAGGGGCACATCCGTTACAGTTTCCCCGCTGTCTATGGTGGTCGGGAAGTCGAGGATGTCCGCCTGGAGTTCAAGAAGGGCAAGGTCGTCAAGGAATCAGCCGCCAAAAACCAGCAGTTCCTGACCAGCATGCTCAACATGGACAAGGGCGCGCGCTTCGTCGGCGAGGTGGCCATCGGCACCAACTATGAAATCAAGCGCTTCTCCAAGAACATCCTGTTCGATGAGAAGATCGGTGGCACCTGCCACCTTGCGGTCGGCGCCTCTATCCCCGAGAGCGGGGGCAAGAACAAGTCCGCACTGCACTGGGATATGATCTGCGACCTGAAGACGAACGCAGAGATTACCGCCGACGGCAAAGTGATCTACCGCAACGGCAAGTTCACCATATAGTCACCATTTAGCAGGCTGTGGTATCACCGGCAGCGCCGGAAGGACCAATCAGATTCCTCCGGATAGAGTGCCAAAAATGGAAAGGCCGACAGGTTACCTGTCGGCCTTTGTGTCCGTCTATTCTGCCCTGATGTCTCAGGATCGTGAGCTACGGTGAAACCGGATCAGGACCACCGCTGAACAGGTACGCAACAAAATATGTCATGTCTTGGATGTTGATATCCGTATCAGCATTAACGTCGCCCGCCTGAACCGTCACCGGCTCCGCGCCACCTGAGAACAGATAGCCTACCAAATACGTGATATCCGATACATTGATCGTCAGGTCGTGGTTGACATCGCCCCTGAGCACAAACTCTGTGCCAATCGTCCCCGGCTGGACAGCAGGCGGATACTCCTTACCGGATGTCATTGCCTTGAGTGTGTGAGTTCCGGAGAATGTACCCAGCGTCGTCGTGACACCACCAAGCTCCAACTCATCAAGGGTAAACCAGATCCTCATCACCTCGCCCGATCCCGCCGGAAGTGGCGCTGATCCACCGCCATTGTCAGCCGTCAACGATACCGTGTATTGCCGATTGAAGGCATCCCACCCCAGGTAGGCCAACTCCTCGAAATATGAGGTCCGTGTGCCTAACCTGATAGAATCCAGCGTCAGGTCAACATCGGAACCAAACGTGAACGGGATGATCAACTGCTCGAGCGGCTGTGAATTCACCATCTCCACGCTCACCATAACGCTCTCTCCCGCAAACGCCGAGTCCGATCGGAAGGTGACCGTGTCGGCGATGGCGATAATATAGTTCGGACGCGTCGAACTCAGGTTGCCATGCTCCAGTGATGTCACGGTCAGCGATACATCATAAACCCCCGTTTCGCTGTACACGTGCGTTGGATTCTGGTCGCCCGATACTTCCCCGTCACCGAATTCCCAATACCAATCACTGATCGGCAGGGGAGAGGACCCGGAGAAATTCACCGTCAGCGGGATTTCGCCAAAGGTTGTGTCGGCCGCTATGGAAGCGCCATAGTTGGCCGCCGCTGCCGCATCGATCACTCCCCATCCAAACGTATTGTCCGGGCTGTCTGCGTTGTCGGCTGTCTCCATCAAGGCCTCCCGAACCAACTGCGGTGACCACGTCGGGTGTGCCTGCACTACCAGACAGGCAGCACCGGCCACCAATGGTGTAGACAACGAAGTCCCATTGGCAGAACCGTAAGACACGTCAGAATCGGTTGTGGCCGCCTGCGTGCTCACTCCCCGCGCACACACTTCCGGCTTCATGCGACCGTCATAGCTGGGACCGCGCGACGAGAAACTGGCGATGTCACCACTTGAATTCACCGCCCCAACCGACAGAATATCGAATGCGTCAGCGGGAGCTGTCAACGTACCCGCCCCGGGACCACCGTTTCCCATG
>CAZXRO010000009.1:20912-28874 GCA_964642435.1 uncultured Ignavibacteriales bacterium | reverse complement strand
ACACGGGGTCAAGGTCTACTCCTCTCTTCTGGACGTTCCCGATCAACCTGGCAAGACACACAACATGCACGGAGACGTTTATCTTGAGATGTGGTGCGGGTTCAACGGCAAAGGGGAATTCTTCTCACGGGATCTGGAAACTCCTCTGTCGGGAACAACCAACTGGTCGATTGAGTCAACCCCGTTCTACCTGCAGAAGGGCCAGAAGCCGGACTACATCAAGCTCAACCTCGTTGTCAACGGCCGCGGGCAGGCCTGGATTGATGATATCCGGCTGTTCATGAAGCCGCAAAAGGCCGTGTGATCTGCGGCTGGCCCCCATTGAGACAGTCCTCGTTTGATAGACATGAAAAGGGCGGTCCCGAATTCGGGACCGCCTTCTCTATCTCAGCTTTACCTGTAGTTTCCGCTTATTTCTGACGGCGACGCCGGACGACACCTGCCGCTGCCAGGCCAAGGCCCATCAGCACCATGGTCGACGGCTCCGGGACCACAGTATACTCGGTGTCGGGACGAAGAATCTTGTTACCGATTGTACCATTCACAGGACCGGTCATCGGGTCAGTATCGTTGAAGCCTGCATTCCAAATCGTGCCGGACACCGGTCCATTGGAACTGCCACCCTTGGCGTAGAAATCACCCCAAGTAGGCACACGGTTTGAACGGAATGACCATTCCAACTGATCGTCCTCGCCATAGTCCAGCTTCATCGCATTTGTGATTCCCTCGATGTTGCCGAACTCAACGGGGCTGCCATTGAAGTCCCAGAAGTCGTTCTGCGTGTCAACGTTGGGAGAAATCTCAAGCGTGAAATGGCTCAACGCCGGCTAATCAAGAGCCGACCCATCTTCGAAAGTGAGGTTATACACATAGAGCCAATTCGCACCCTCCTGAGTGATGGTCCAGGAGATCATTGCATCATCTGACCAGTTACCTGTCCCCACGAGCCCACCATCGCTGATCGACAAGCTGCCTGTATACACCAGAGCGTGCGCAGACAGCGGCACCACAAACAAGACGATCAGTGCCAGAGTCAAGAGTTTCTTCATTATTGCTATCCCTGTGATCTAAGGTCGTTCGGTATGCGGTGTCTGTGCCTACGACCGTGTTAACTATACTATTCCACTGGAACTGTAAGCAATGCAGGTGCCACAACCAGCAACAACTACCAGCCCAATAACCTGTTGTTGTATTGTGAGTTACGAAACCACACAACCTACCATAGTCACATCGCCACACATGGCACAGCACTTCATTTCGCGTTCTGTGCAACCCGGTGCCAGAATTGACTATTCCAGTCTACCTTTCAGGTAACTGATCAGATCATCGCGTGGAATCGTCTCTTGAATCTCTTCCGCCTTCAACCACTCCTCTCGATCCTCCACCTGCCGAGCTTTCTCTCGTCCGGCAGCGAGATTCTTGACTGTCACCTGGCCTGCATCGAATTCATCGGAGCCGACGATAACTGCAAACGGGATACCGACTTTATCGGCGTACTTAATCTGTTTGGTGAGGTTCTTCGTATTGCCTGAGAAGATTTCGGAGGCAATCCCTGCCGCCCGCAGATCATGCAGAATGGCCAGGTAGTCGCTGATTCGATCTTTGTCCATGACCGTCACAATAACTTGACTCGTGCAATCTCTGAGCTCCAGAGCCTTGAGCTCCAAAAGAGCGGCCAGCAGCCTGTCAATACCGATTGAGGAACCCACCGCCGGCACTGATTGGTTCAGAAACCGCTCCACCAGATTGTCATACCGACCGCCAGAAAAGATCGACCCGAACTCGGGCAGATCGGTCAGTGTGGTTTCGAAAACGGGACCGGTATAATACCCCAAGCCTCTTACGATCGTCAGATCAACCGCCGTTTTGTCCAGGCTGATCTCCATCGCCCGCAAGTAACCCTGGACTTCGCGCAACTGGGCTATCCCCTGCTGTGATTCCTCGATTCCGTCAAGGAGTTCGGCGGCGCGATCAAGCGGATCGCTGTCGTGACGCTGGTTGTCGGCAGCCTCGAGAAAGCGTTCAATCTGCTCAATCTGATCATCGGCCAGATGCAGACCTCGGATCTTGTCGCCGGACTGGTCCACCCGTCCGGGACCCAGTTCCGCGACAACAGCCTCGTGTCCCTGTTTCTCGAGCTTATCGATGACTCTGAACACATCGGGACCAGTGGTCTCATCGATACCGGCAAACTCGATCAGCCCGTTGAGGATTCGGCGATTCGAGTAGCGCACTTGGAAACGCTGAATGTCCAGATGTTCCAGGGTACTCACCATAGCGGCTATAATCTCCGCATCGGCCAACAGATTACTGGTCCCCACGATATCGATATCAAACTGCATGAACTCCCGGAAGCGACCCGGACCGGGTTTATCGACCCGCCAGACATTGCCATATTGATATCGCCGGAACGGTAGCGGCAGGGTTGGCTGCGAGGCGACATATCGTGCCAGCGACAGGGTGAACTCATACCGGAGGGCCATATCGACCTCGTCGGGTCCGGTGAAACCAAAAAGCTCGGCAAGAGAATCCTCGGTGTAATGTGGTCCCAGCAATGATTCGGCGAGCTCCAGCGACGCGGTCTGCAAGGGCAGAAATCCCATAAGTTCAACTGCCTCGCGCACCTTCGAAAGCATTTGCTCTCGCGCCAGTTGCTCAGCAGGGGCGTAGTCTCTGAAACCCTTCACCAACTGCGGTTTGACCTTGTCGCTTCTCTTCTTGGCCATGGCCTCCTCAGCTCGTATGTGGTGCACGCTATTGTGGACCATAAGTAAATGAAATCAGCAGCCAATGAAAGAGTTTTCTCGGCCAATACTACGCTGACGTGCTTTCGTCCACCGCCCCTCAGGACTTGATTTCGGCGTGCAATCACATAGATTACGGACCTTGCCGGTAAGATGCGTAACCGTCAACCAATCGATATGGAAAAGGCATCATCTGTATGAATATCGCCGAACTGCTCGCCCAGGCGTTGTCTGATGCAAAGGTAACAACCCAGGCCGACCAGCTTGAGGTAGCCTCGCGCGATGAATCCACCTTGCCCGGTGTTCCGCCCTCGGCGGTTGTGTTCGCGGAGTCGACCGAGGATGTAGTGACGGTGGTCAAACTGTGCCGCGAGCACCGAGTACCGATTACGACCCGCGGCGCGGGCAGCGCCCTCGAGGGCTCCACGATTCCCTGTGAGGGCGGTGTCGTGCTGGACTTGAGCCGGATGACTGAGATTCTGGAGTACTGGCCGGAGGATCTGCAGGTGCGTGTCCAACCGGGACTTATCTACGATCACTTGAATGAGCGGCTTAAACGTGATGGGTTGTTCTTCCCCCCATCGCCGGGCGGTTCGGGCGATATCGCCACAATCGGAGGTATGGTCGCCACCAATGCCAGCGGTATCTACTCCGTCAAGTATGGTGGCACTCGCGAATATATCCTGCAACTGGAGATAGTCACGGGCGAGGGTGAGCGGCTGACGATCGGCAATCGCGCGGTCAAGCGATCCTCTGGTTACAACCTGGTCGAACTGGTCGCCGGATCCGAGGGTACGCTGGCAGTTGTCACAGCCATCACCATGCGGCTTGCCGGCCTGCCGGAGGGACGCCACAAAGAAGCTTATCGCTTTCCCGATGAAGAGAGTGCCGCTAAGGCGGTTTCCCAGATGCGCATGTACGGTTTGGATATCGCAGCAATTGAGTTCTTAGACCGCAGGCTGATTGAGGCTCTCAACAAACTCAAGGGCTACGGGCTTGAGGAAGTGCCCTGCCTGTTTCTGGAAATCCATGGTCCCGAGGAAGTGCTGAAGTCCAACGCCGAGCTTGCCGCCGAAATCTGCCGTGAATTCGGTGGTGCCGCCTTCACGCTGGGCGAGGGACAGAACCCCTGGGAGATACGTCACTGGGCTACCGACGCCATAAAACACCGCCAGCCGGGGTTCTCGATCATTCGCAACGATGTTGCCTTTCCCATCTCGAAGCTGCCGGAGATGGTGGCCTTTTGCCATCAACTGGGCGATGAGCATGATTTGATCGTACACACCTTTGGACATGTCGGCCTTGGGCTGCTTCATGCCCTGATCCTGGCGAACAAGGATGACTCCAGGCAATGGCAGCGCGCCATGAACGTCAATGACAGAATTATTGAGAAGGCCGTAGCGTTGGAAGGCACAATTTCTGGCGAACATGGTATCGGTTTGGGACACAAGAACCTGTTCGGAGTCGAACACAGTCATCAAGCGGTTGACCTCATGCGCCGAATCAAAATACAGTTCGATCCTGACGGGATATTGAATCCGGGGAAGATCTTCGATGTGTGAGCCGGACGGGGAAATCTCGCCATTGACTAAGTGCCTGCCAGACAATATATTTGCGTTGTTAGTTGGGAACTGTCTTGAACCTTTAAACTATAAAGTGCATATGAACCAGATCGTACTCAAGTCGGCCCTGTTTCTGCTGCTGTCATGTAGTACAGTGATGGGGGAGGCGCCGTTAAAAATCGAGCCGGAGATATTCGAGTTCGGTATGGTCGCCCAGGATTCGAGGATAGCCAAGTACTTCTGGTTTGAGGCTGTCGGTCCGGACAGTGTTTTCATCGACAGTATCAAAACCGGCTGCGTGTGCGTCCTTATGCCTCTGGAAAAAGAGGTCCTGGCCCCCGGCGAGAAAATGAGAGTTGGCTTGTTTTGGGATATAGGCAAGCGAATAGGTGCCATCGGACAGCATCCATACATCTTCTTCAATGGCCGGGAGTTACCATATCTCATCGGCCTTAAGGGACAAAGCCTCATGTATATGGACAGTATTGAACCGGTGACAGTGAAGCCGTACAAGGTGGAATTGCCTCGCCTTCCCGCCGGTGCCAAGTCTGTCGATGAAGTCAAGTTGGCTTTTCGTAATCTCGCGGATGAGAAACTTGAAATGACGCTGGTGGCGTCGTCCGTTGAGAGCCAGGTGGAGCTGAGATTGCCCGAATCCATCAAGGCTGGCGGCAAAGCCACTGGGAAGGTGATCATTCGACCGGAGTATACCGATGAATCTTTTGAGGGATCGTTTACTTTGGAGTTCTCCGATGAGACCAGGACAAGGTTAACAATTCCTGTTCGACGTAAGATATATTAGATTATCCAGGCGGACATTGCGCCTTTCTGCCGTATAATGGATGACAGGAAGTTCTTGCAAAGTGCGAATCCCGCCGGAGAGCAATGGAGAGATGACAACCCACATAACCAGGAAAGGTAGCCAACCGTGAAGTTCTCACGTTATTCGATTGCCTTGAGTGTGTTGATTGTAGTTCTGATAGCCGGGGGCTCGGTAGTCGCGGCGCCCCGTATGGACATCGAAAATGACTCGTTTGACTTCGGCTTTGTTCCCCAGAACTCAAAGATTACTCACTCCTTCTGGCTGAAGTCAACCGGTGATGACACCCTGCGGATTATCCGCGTGGTGCCTGGGTGAGGATGCACAAAGGCGCCCTTGCAGAAGGACGCAATCGCTGTCGGTGACAGCGCGGAACTCGAAATCATCTTCGCTACCAGAAGCTATAATCGGACGATGACCAAACGCCCGTTGATCAAAACAAACGTCGGCCCCCCGGACAAGCGGGTTGCGATCACCTCGACCCCGGTTGCACGGCCGGATTCAACCTACCCACTGGTGTTCAATCCGTATAAGCTCGACCTGACCCAGTTTGGAGAGAAGGTCCGCGAAAACATCACGTTTGACATTACCAATGTCTCCGACCAGACGATCGAGATAGACGTGATTGCTACCAGGGACAATCTCTGGGAACTGGAGCTGCCGGAGTCCATTGGGGCAGGTAAAACCGAGAAGGCCATGCTCAAGCTCACCGAACAGGGCCTCAAGGAGTCGTTCGAGAAATCGTTCACAGTTCAGGTAAGTGACCAGAACATCAGCCGGTTTACGGTCCCGGTCAAGCGTGCGATCCATGCGGCCCGACCGCGTGTGGTCACACCGAACACAACAACGAACTCAACCGCCAAAGCCTCCGCCAGCGGCAACACTGGTGCTGGAACTGCCGACAACAAGGGTCACAAGTAAAGCAGAACCGCCCAATACTTGACCGACCTCGACTCGAATACCAAAGAGCCACCAGAGTACAGTACTCTGGTGGCTCTACTGCTGTCTGGTATCTGATTCGCAACGATGGTCCGTAGAGAGAAGAAGCCCTGGAAGCGCTTGCAATCATCCCAGCGAAGAGAAGCTACTGCAATTGTACTGGCGCTACTCCCCCTCGAACTCCGTGAAGCCGCTCTTGAGCAACTCTTCCCAGGCTTGGTTGTATATCTCGCCGTATACGTTTGAATGAACCAGGCGAAAATCGAAACTGCCGGACCAGTCCTCGAAGATGAAGTACTTGCCTTCGCGCATGTGGTGGTAGTACCACACCTGGTAGGGATTGCCAGTGCGCGGGGCCTGCTTGTCATCGATCTCATCATACATGCCGTACGTCATCAGGATCCGGCCGCGATCGGTCGACCATCCATTGTCTCGTGCTGCGTTGTCTGAAAACATCTTGTTAGCATATCGCCATAGCTGCATGGCGGCGACTCGATTCTCGATTACAGCTGTCGCAGGATTCTCGTCATTCTCCGACCAGAACTGGTCCAGGAAGCTCTGCTTGCCTTGATCGTTTAGACGCTTCAGTATCTCTCGTTGCTCCTCCCCTATCGACCAATAGGCGATCTGCACCTTCTGCTCGATCGTGAGCGTGTCATATGGATTAACACCCATATTCGGCGACTTGGCATACTCAACAAACTGAGCAGTCACGATCCGAATCGGCACTATAGCGGTATCTGCCCGACCGGACTCAAGATCGCTGGCAACAACACGAATATCGTATGCACCCGATGGCCAGGAACTGATATCAAGCGATTGCGCAATAGCAGCGTTCGGGCCAGCCGTCTCCATGACACGACCACCGAAATTCTGATAGAGCACACCTTGTTCCCCAAGTCCCTCAAACGCGATCTGCCAACGTGTAGTCTTATCTGGATCCCAGGCAAGGTTGTATACTTCGCCATAGACGAACATCACGGAGTCAGAATCTGTGTAAGTACCTGTTGGATTAGGGATTACCAGGTATCCGTTTCTCAACAGGCGGCGATTCGGGCCGTCATAATCCGGACCGGCATAGCTGATCCCGAAGGCTGTCTGCAAACCAGCGAGCTCCAGCCGTCCGGCTTGGGGCTCAGGCACGGTCACTGCAGAAATGAAGAACTCGCCCTTACGCTTCGAAACGGCATCAATAACCGTCATCCGCGCGGAGTATGTCCCCGGTCTGACACGCATAATGAGCTTATCAAAGATCATGTGGTCCTCTATTGCTGCCTCGACCTGATCGTTCACCCGCAGTGAGAAGTAGGTGCTTGCTGAATCCAGCACCCAACCCTCACTATCGTACAGGTCCACCTGGGCGAACACGCGACCGTACCACGAGGAATCCGATGAGTCGGGCCGGAAGAACTCGAACTGACTCCGATTCACCCCAAAGGGGAACTCGATAACAGCCATGCTGTCGTATACGGGATTGTTGTACACGACAGCGGAAGCATAGACGCCAATGACGTCGTCGTTCTGCGCTCGTGAAGTTGTGGCTGTTACGAGCGTCGCTGACAGGAGCACGGCCAACGCCAGAACTCCCGTGCGGCCTGCACTGAGAACAGAATGAAGCATACGATAACTCATCTTCCCTCTCGATCAAAAATCGGGACGTTGGTCCAGACCATCATAGGGGTATTGCAGACGGTACTCACCATCGAGATTGACATCCACAAACGTGAACTTGCGATAGCGACCATCGCGATAGTAGTGCCATTGCTGGTATGGAACACTCGAAAGCGAGTATGGATAGTCATCGATCTCGTCCGGTTCGCCATAGCTGATGTAGATCCGTCCGCGATCGGTCTGCCACCCCTCGCGAGTCATGTGACCGAAACTCTCGTTGGCGACC
>CAZXRO010000009.1:5456-20902 GCA_964642435.1 uncultured Ignavibacteriales bacterium | reverse complement strand
CGATAGAACTCCGTCTTGAGCTCATTGGCCTTGCTCCCCGGTGTTGGATCGACCTTGTTCCAGAAAGCATCGAAGGCGGCCCTTCTCTGCTCAAGTGACTCGGCCTCCTTCAACTTGTCGACTTCCTTCTCACTGGCGATGTATGAAATCTGTTCGACCAGCGCCTCGTAGTCCTGATCCATGAGACTCTCCACAGACCAGTGAACGGAGAACACGGTCCGACGTTCATCGAGCTCGCGCAGCCGCCGTCCGAGCAAGGAGATTTCCAGCTCATACTCACCCGGCTCAAAGTTCTCCACCGTTATGTTCCGCAACTGCCGCGTGATCGGCTCGGTCAATTCCGTGTGCACCGAATCCCGGTAGATCATGGAGCGGTTCTTCTCCCTGATGAGTGTCTCCACCACCACCTGATCATCACCAGCACTCCCCCGGTAGATCTCAACATAAAACAGAAGTGGATTGTCGCCATCGCCACCATAACCACGACTTAGCGACGGCACCACAATCAGGCTGCCCTTGTGGAACGGACCGAGGCCGGACTGTGAGGAGTCCTGAGGTCCCACTGCCTGGACCAGTTCGATATCGGATAGACGGGGCGGCTTATCCCAGCGAGATTCAAGAGAGGCCTCAAAGTCACGTGTGTGCGTGGGACCTCCATCAAGACTGCGCAAGGTCGCCTTGACTTTGTACTGTCCCGGTGGAAGCAGGAAATTGGCTTGATCCGTTCTATAGTCAAGGGCAGATCGGGAGGCATCGGCGACTCTGACCTTGCCCTCCTTGGTGAAGACGTCATCAGGCTGACCGTCCTGTCCATCGACCTCAATCTTGAGATAATACCGAGCCTGGTCGATCTTACCGTCCTTCTTGAACTGCAACGCATGATTATAGATCTGGTAATACACTTCCAACCGAACCAGAGAAGAGTCCAAGGTTGTGAATTGTGCCCAGTCGATCAGGAACTTGGCGTCCTGATTGGCTGTCTTGGTGACAACTCGACCCGATTCCGCCAGTGACGGTAGGAGCAACCAGAGAACGACCGCTGCGAGTATCGCACTATAGAATGTCTTCTTCATACCCATCTGTCAGTTAAACGCCTTCATACGCAAAGCCGTTTCAATAAATGCCTCCCAAAACAGCGACGCAACCTCTATCTATGGACGAAGATGAATCCGGATCCATCCAAATAGATCAACGGATGAAGGGGCTTTCAGGACATCAGATTGCTTGACGAGGCTCTATTCGTACCGAAGAGCGTCAATGGGATCGAGCCAGGCAGCCTTGGCGGCTGGATAAATGCCGGAAATCAGCCCGACCGAGACCGAAACGGCAAAACCAACAACAATCCAGAAGACGGATATGGAGAGCGGAAAGCCAAGAAGAGAATTGATGCCCAGGCCTCCCAGGACACCGATTATGATGCCGATAATCCCTCCAACCCCGGACAATGTGGTCGCCTCGGTGAGAAACTGAAGAATGATATTGGAACGTTTGGCGCCAACGGCCTTTCGGATACCGATCTCTCGGGTACGTTCCGTAACCGACACCAGCATGATGTTCATCACACCGATCCCCCCCACCATAAGCCCAACGGAGGTGATTATTATCATTGCCAGGTATATGTATTTGGTGATGTTGGAGACTTGCTCCTTGATGCTATCCTGGGTGGAGAGATGGAAGTTGTTCTCCTGTCCAAACGGCACCTGGCGATACACTCTGAGAACCCCGATAATCTCCTCTTTGGCCTGCTCGATCAACTCGAAATCCTTTGCACGCGCCATCAGCGTCAGCGCTTCATCGGACGGATGCAGTTTCTCAAACGTAGAGAGTGGAATAGCCACCTTGTTGTTCTCGTAGGAGTTACCGAAATTGGAGCTGACTTCCTCCAATACACCGATTACGACAAAACGCTTGCCGTTGATCCGGACCTCCTTGTCGATTGCAGACTCTCCCTCGAAGAGGGTTTCGGCAACATCATAGCCCAGCACAACTACCATAGCTCGCTCCCGGACATCGAACTCCGAGATGAATCTCCCCTCGATCACATTCTTGTCTTTGACCCTGATGAAGTCCGGCCAGGTGCCCATCAGGCCGATGTTGGTGGCCTTGCGATTCTTGTACTTGGCGATATTGCCACCCGGTGCCCAATAATGGTTCATGGGGGCAACACCCTCAATCGATGGGCAGTTCTGTCGAATTGCAAGCGCCTCTCCGACCGTAATCTCCGGACGATTACGCTCCTCCTCGGTCAGGTCATCCCAGTCGACGTTATGGCCAAAGCGCTCAATCTCGATGATATTGCTGCCGATGCTGTCAATTTCCTCGTCCATGGCGCCATCGAGCCCGTTGATGATCGAGGCCAATCCTATCACCGAACTGACACCGATTAACACACCCAGTATCGTAAGGAACGATCGCAGCTTGTTTGATCGGAGTGACGAAAGCGCCATCAGGATCGAGTCTTTGATTTCCACGCTGGTCAACATCATGGTAGCATCACCAATTCTGCTAATGGCCTATTCATAGCTCAGGGCCTTGATTGGATCGAGACGCGCAGCCTTCATCGCCGGATAGATCCCGAATATCACACCGATTCCGATAGAGATCGTCAGCCCCATTGTGATCGCGAGCGCCGATGGTGAGATGTCTACATTGATCATGCCGACTAAGGACTTCGCCACAAGGAAGCCGGCAAGAATGCCAATCACCCCTCCCGACAACGTGGTGATGAGCGCCTCGAACAGAAACTGCACCAGGATGTGGCTCTGCTTGGCGCCGACCGACTTTCTGATGCCTATCTCCCGCGTCCGTTCGGTCACCGAGACCATCATGATGTTCATCACCACAATCCCACCGACAACCACTGACACGGATGAGATACCAACCAGACCCATCCGGAACATACGCGTCACACTGTTGAGAAACTCCAGGATATTGTCAGCCGTGAGGATCGCAAAATCGTCTGGCTTGTCATACGGCACATGCCGCTTGGCCCGTAGGACCATACGTACCTCATCCATCGCCTGGTCCATTGTCTCCAGAGACTGCGCCTTGACGAAGTAGTTCATCCGTGACCCCTGGAAACCATAGTGCTTGGTGTATGTCTCAAAAGGAACAATGATGAAACTGTCACGTTCATCGCCGAACATGGCCCCTTGCTTCTTGGCCACACCGATGACGGTGTATTTTACACCATCAATGCGAACATCCCGACCAATAGGATCGAGACCCTCATACAGCCTCTCTCGAACTGCATCGCCGATAAACGCAACGTGGCGACGATAGATGTCATCCTCGAACGAGTGAAAGCGCCCCTCGGCTACCTCAATATCGACAATATCCACATAATCGGCGGTCGTCCCTTGAACACGGATGTCCTTTATGCTCTGTCCCCGGTACCTGACGTTATCGGTACCGGTACCAGTCGCGTAGGCAACCGTCTCGCACAGTTCGCATCCCTCCTTGATTAATTCGCCGGTCTCACGGTCGAACGGCTTGCGCTTGGCTACTTCCAACCACTGCTCTTCGGAAGTGACGATCCCCCATTTCTGCACGATGAATGTGGTCGGTCCCAACCGTGCCAGATCATCTTCGATAGCCCCCATCATACCTTCCAGCGCCGAAATGATCGTCATCACCGAGGTGAATCCAACAACGACTCCCAGCAGAGTCAGCCCCGACCGAAGCTTGTTCGCCCACAGGGCATGCCAGGCCAGACCAATGAGAGGAACGACAATCATCCGGTGGTACCGTTTCGCTCTCCCACGGTCACCCGCTCATCTGAGGCCAACTCACCGTCGAGAATGGACAGAACGCGGTGCGCATGCAGCGCGATGTCCCGCTCGTGGGTGACCAAAATGATCGTATTGCCGCGATCGTGCAACGAATTGAAGAGTTTCATGATTTCCTGCGAGGTCTTGCTGTCCAGGTTTCCGGTCGGCTCATCAGCCAACAGCAACGACGGGTTGTTCACGAGCGCCCTGGCGACCGCCACTCGCTGCCGTTGCCCGCCGGAGAGCTCGCTTGGCTTATGGAACATGCGTTCGGACAACTCGACCTTATCGAGTGCCTCCTCGGCAAGTCGACGGCGTTCCGCCGCACTGGTACCGTTGTATATGAGCGGCAGTTCCACATTGTGTAGCGCCGAGGCTCGAGGCAGGAGATTGAATGTCTGGAATACGAAGCCAATCTCCCGGTTGCGGATGTTGGCTAACTCGTCATCGTTCATATTGCCGACGGTCTTACCATTGAGCCGGTATTCGCCCTTCGTCGGCGTATCCAGACACCCGATCAGGTTCATAAGCGTCGACTTGCCGGAACCGGAGGGCCCCATGATCGCAACATACTCCCCCTTTTCGATTCGCATGCTGACACCTCGAAGGGCATGCAACTCCTCGGAGCCCATGATGTAGGTCCTCCACAGGTTGTCAGTTTCTATCAGCGCCATGGCTATTCTCCGAGCTTCCGGTTCTTGGGTTGCGGTTTGACATTGTCTCCATCGTCAATGGTACGCAGAATACGATACGGACCGGCAACAACAGAATCGCCGTCCTGCAGCCCAATGGTGACCTCGATGTACTTGTTGTCGGCTATTCCAGTCTCTATAGGCATAAATACAGCTTTGCCGTCACGAATCACGAAAACCCCTCTGACGTCCTCGCGTCTGTCCTCCTCGCTGATAGTGTCTATTCCAACATCATCTGCGGCATGAACGCCGGAGCCGGGATCGTCGGCCATTTCACCAGAGCGAACTTGCTCCAGTGAATCCATGTCGCGCGACCGCATGACCACTGCGCTGTAAGGAATAGTGACAACACCGGGCCTCTCATTAGTGATGATATCAACCGTGGCCGACATACCGGTACGGATATCAACATCGGCATCCTCAAAAATCACCTTCACACGGAAGTCAGTGCTCTGATCCTGAGAGCCTAAACCTGAGACTATCGCTGTATTACCAACATCGACCACCGTGCCCCCAAAGGTCGTGTCGGGATGAGCGTCCACCTCAATTTTCGCTCGTTGCCCTTTGAGCACTTTTGTGATCTCGGTCTCATCAACCTGGACCTCGACCTCGAACACATCCAGATTAGAAACAGTCATCAGTGTGCGTCCCTGAGTAAATGCCGTCTGAGCGGCAGCGATTTCTCCCACCTCGGCATCAACGTATGTAACGACGCCATCCATGGGCGAGTGGATACGGGTCTTGCTCAGGTTGTCGAGCGCCTTGTTGTACATTGCCTGCATCTGGCTTGCCTGAGCTTCAATAGCCTCATACGTGGCCTTGGCATTCTCGTAGGCGTACCTCGCATTCTTGAACACCTGCTCAGAGGAACCCTCCAGCTCATACAGCCGTTTCTGGCGCTCGTACTCTTCCTGGGCCTGTTCCAATTGCGTCCTGGCACCGTTGCGACGAGCTGTGATCTCGTTCACCTGGTAACGGGCCTGCTCGGCATCCGACTGTGCCTGCACCGTATCAAGCAGAATTAACAGATCTCCAGCAGAGACCCGATCCCCCTCTCGCGCAAACAAACCAATGATCTCGGCGTTAATCTCACTCGTAATGTCGACCGCCGTTCGGGGCTGAATCCGCCCGGAGGCCGAGACCATCTCAACGATCTCACGTGACTTCGCCACCTCGGCCTGGACAGAGATTGCATTGTCTGTGTCCATTGCGAAGTTGGCGACAATGATCACGATCACCACGATCGCCCCAAGGATGATCAACAGTAGTTTCTTTCTACTCCCGGATTTGGCCATTTTGTAACAACCTGCCCTTCAGACGTGACGAAGCCAACAATCTTCAGCTACGTCTCTTATATCACATTTTTCCCATTGCGTTCTCAAGTTTTGCGATCGCCAGATTCAGATCAAAATCCGCCTGGATATTGGCCACCTGAGCCTGGCGCAGCGACACCTGGGCATCCAGAAGATCCAGGATGGTCGCCGCTCCCAGGTTGTATCTCTCCTGCGTGATGCGAAGGTCCTCCTGGGAAGCTTCAACGTTTTCAGAGGATACCTGCTGCTTCTTCTCCAACTGCTGGATCTCGAGGTAGGCTGTGTTGATATCGCGCGAGACCAGGTTGCGCATGTCTGAAAGCTGCGCACGGGCATTGTTACGCGCGACCTTCGCATAACTCAGACTGCGCTCGCGGCCGAAACCATCAAAGATGTTCCAACTCACCTGGAAGCCAATGGTTGTGCTGGTCTCAGAGAAGTCGAAGGTAACCGTATCACCACGAGTACCACTGGAATACCCAAGGTTGGCAAATCCCGTGAGAGAAGGTAGATACTCCGCCCATCGCGCACGAACCGAATGACGGGTTGCATCAACGTACTTCTCAGCCGAAAGCAGGCTGGGCTGATGCTCCATACCGAAGGCTATCGCCTGATCAAGCGAAGTGTCCAATTCCCGCTGTCGGTATTCGGTCGAGAAGTCGACATCGGAGGCGGGGTCAATACCGATCGTGTACGCGAGCTGGGCTCTCGCTGTGATAACTGAGTTTTCGGCTGTCAGAAGATTCAACTGGTCATTGCCGTACTGGACCTTCTGCTTGAGCAAGTCCGACTTCGAGGCCGACCCGAGATCGAATTTCGACTGGATCAACTTCAACTGCTCCTCGCTGCGCTTTACAGCATCCTGCTGGACCTCAAGATTCTCTACCGACGCCAGATACGCGTAGTACACAGCCTTCACTGAGTAAATGAGGTCCTGTTCCGAGGCGATCACGTCCAACCGCGCCTGGGCATGCTCAGCACGGGCCGATGCATACGAAAAGAAGTTCGACAGCCGAAACAGTGACATACTGGCATCGAATGATAGCCTCTTGCTGGTTCGATCCTGATCGTTCAGATCCTGTTCGATAATCGTGTAGCCACTAATGGAGTCGCGCGGGAGATAGAACGTATCAACCTCACCTGTACGAACATCGGTGTAGATCATTCTCTCAGTGTAGAACCCTTCCACCTGCGGCACCTCGACCTCGGATGTCACATCGCGGGACTTCGACTCGCTATATGAGTACGAGGCGTTAACCTGAGGCAGGAAGGCACCCAAAGCGGCGCGCTTGTCGGCCGAGGCCATTGCTTCACTTCCCCTGGCGGCGATGATCGAATATCGATTCTGCAACGCTAACTCAATACACTCATCCAGTGTAAGCTGCTGGGCCGAAACGGGCTGCGAAGGCAATGCAGTGAACAGGACGGCGGCGGCCAGAAAGGCCATCAATGGCTTCATAAACGAACTCCTCTACATGAACAACTGCCCGATGGCAGTGCCAACGATGTGCAGAATTGATAGCAATCCGACGGATAAGACCGACAACAGATAGCCTTTGTTTCGTGGCATATCATAGATTATAGACAAACCAATCCCGACAACGATTATCTCCCAGATGTTAAAGACACCAATCTTTGACAGTGCGACATAAACCACATTCTGCGGTCCAAGGTCCGGGACCAGCGCCGCCAGGGAAAGAGACACCATGACACTCCCTTTAGCCAGAGCCAGCGGAACCAGAAGAAGCATACCGACGGCATACAGAAACGCTCCATACAGCATGACCGAGAAGATCTGCTTGAATCGAGCGCTGCCCGCCATGACGAAATTACCGAAGAACATGGCAAACGCCGCGCTCAGTATCGGCGCCAGAAGCAACGCCAGGGTGCCGCCAATAACGGTCTGGATAGTCATCACGGTTCGAATCTCTTCGCCCGGTGGCCAGAGCCCCTGCATTTCGAGCTGCTCCCTCACTTGCGGCATCTCCAACTGCATTTGCACGATCATGTCGCTCAATGATGCAAAGAACGCTGCGATCACAACCAACAGCGCAAGTAACGGAATAAGTACCTTGGGCTCGTTCTTGACTCGATGAAATAGTTCGCTCGGCTGGTAGAAAACGTCAATAAGCCCTTTGACACTTCCCCCCTGCCTGACCTCGGCCTGCGGCTGATCCGCGGGCGGTACAACCTGCTCCATATTATTGTCCCTCATGCGTCTTACTAACGAGAACGGACAGCAAAAGTTTCACTTCGAAACAGTGCTAACCGCGTGTTATGGGCTATACTCAGCCCCAATATCTATTATTCAATTAAAGATAGATCCACCAGATAGCAGATAGCAACAGGCAAAAGAAAGGGCGTCGCCGTATTGCCGGCGACACCCATCGACATTCTGCAACAAGGGCCAGCCGCTTAGTTGAACAGGGCCGGACCGATTACCAGCGAAACAATAGCCATGAGCTTGATAAGAATGTTCATCGACGGGCCGGAGGTATCCTTGAACGGATCACCGACCGTATCACCGACCACAGCGGCCTTGTGGGCATCGGAGCCCTTGCCACCGTGCAGGCCGGCCTCGATCGACTTCTTGGCATTGTCCCAGGCACCGCCGGCATTGGCCATCATCAAGGCCATCATCACACCGGACATGGTGGCGCCACCAAGGAACCCACCGAGGGCTTCCTTGCCAAGCAGCGAACCGACAATAATCGGTGAGAGCACAGCCACCAATCCCGGAGCCACCATCTGAGCCAGCGCCCCAGAGGTTGCAATATCAACACAGCGCTCCGTGTCCGGCTTGGCTTTACCCTCCATCAATCCCTTGATCTCTTTGAATTGACGACGCACTTCCTCGACCATTTTCTGGGCTGCTTTGCCAACTGCCGTCATGGTCAGCGCCGCAACGAAGAAGGGCAACACACCACCAAGGAAGAAACCGATGACCACATTCACATCGAGCATATTGATATTTTCAAGACCAACACTGGTGGCGTAGGCCGAGAACAGGGCCAGCGCTGTCAGGGCGGCAGAACCAATGGCGAAACCCTTGCCGATGGCGGCAGTGGTGTTGCCGAGAGCGTCGAGCGCATCGGTGATCTTCCGAACATCGGGACCCAGCCCTGACATCTCGGATATACCACCGGCGTTATCCGCAATCGGGCCATAGGCATCGACCGACATCGTCACCCCGATCGTAGCCAGCATACCGACACCGGCGATACCGATACCGTACAGCCCGGCCAGAGAGTACCCGGCAAAAATGGCACCGCAGATCACGATAACGGGCATAAGCACCGACTCCATGCCGACAGCGAGACCGGCAATGATGTTGGTGGCCGCGCCAGTTTCCGAGGACCGTGCGATCCGTCGCACCGGACCGGCAGCCGTGTAGTACTCCGTCAGCAGACCAAGCACGATACCCGCCAGGTTACCGGCCAGAATCGCATAGAACACTTGATTGTCAACACCCAGCCTATCGATTATGAAGTACGCTGCGATGAGCATCACCACCGCACCTACGTATGTTACCAAGCGCAGAGTGGCAGCCGGGTTCATACTGGAGAACAGGCGAACCGACAACACACCCAGCATCGAAGCCAGCGCTCCGAAGGCGACAATCAGCAGCGGCAGTTGCATATAGGCAGCACGAAGCGCCTCCGGAATTGCCATTGATGTGGCACCAATGGCCATCGTTGCAATAACTGAACCGACATAGGATTCGAACAGGTCGGCACCCATACCGGCGGTATCACCAACGTTGTCTCCAACATTGTCAGCGATCACTGCTGGATTCCGCGGATCGTCCTCGGGAATGCCAGCCTCAACCTTGCCCACCAGATCCGCGCCAACGTCCGCAGCCTTGGTATAGATACCACCGCCGACACGGGCGAACAGAGCGATTGAGGACGCACCCATTGCAAAGCCATTAATGATCCACTGCTGGTCCGGGTTGCCGAAGAAGTAGTAAGCAATACCCACCCCGATCAGTCCCAGCGAGGCAACCGACATGCCCATGACAGCACCGCCAGAGAAGGCAATAGACAAGGCCTTCGGCTGGCCTGACTCCTTGGCAGCATTGCACGTGCGGACATTGGCTCGCGTAGCGGCCTTCATACCGATGAAACCAGCCAGCATCGAGCAACCTGCTCCGCCGAGGAATGCCAAGGCCGAGTGCTGACTGATCTTCCAGAATAACAGCGCCGCGACCACTATCACGAACACGACCAGAATCGAGTACTCACGTCTCAGGAAGACCATCGCTCCCTTGTGAATCTGCTCGGAGATCTCTTTCATGAGATCCGATCCGGCTGATTGTGAGCGAATCCATGCAAACAACCCAAGAGCGAACACAAGGCCCGCTACCCCGATGATTGCAGCCAAAATACCATAGTTCATCAGCAGCAACTCCCGTTAGTATTAGGTATATTTAAGTGTGAAATATACAACCTCATAACCCTGTTTAATTTAAGGTCGGAATATAGGTTACCTCAGTATCGAGGGCAAGCCAAAATTGACGTTTCCGTAGACCATTGCACCAACAGGAACGGCCCGGCAACAAGCCGGGCCGTTCGATCGACACCAATAAAGGAGTCTTCTATTTTGACAGACGGTTTATGTCGACCACGATCGAGGGGAACCCATACAGATCATCGTTCGTGCGGACAAAATTGGTCATGTAATACTCCTGAATGATCAAGCCTCCCTGAGTCTGCTGCAACTGGGATTGAAACTGCGGCAGCTCGCTGAAAAGCAATACCAACGGGAAGTTGGCGTCCGAGGTGAAGTTCACTGGCTCCAGAGTGATCATACACGATCCGCGTGAGACACCATCAACCAGCACCAACTGCTGCGGAGTACACGGCGTCTGGAAGAAATCCTCTCCGGGATACGGGGGCGTCCGGTCGCTCTGGGAGTACGGATCACCATCGTCGGGTCCATTGACATCGGTGAAATACCCGGTGCTGATCAATCGCCCGGTCTTGGCTCCGGGGATCCAGCTATACGACCCAACCTCAACCGGCCAGCCCGGCAAATTCATCACGGCACCGCAATTCTCGGGAACCGCTTCAGACACAGCCCAGCCACGATAGCGCCAGCCATAGTCAGAATAATCAATGAATAAGGTGTCGAGCAGAAGATAGTCGCCGTACACGACCGAAGTGTCTCCGCCCTCGTCAAACTCCAGATTGAAGACATCATTGTACAGGTAGGGGAACGTAGAGTCGACCTTCACCTCAGCATCATATCGTATCACCGTCCGTGACAACGTATCCCAGAAGCCGAAAACGGTATCGACAACTTCGGTCCTAATATTGTAAATGGACTCAACATATGTCGTAAAGGTAGTGTCTTGGAAAAGCGTATCAATCGTAATAGTGCTGCCGGTCAGTGCGACTGTATCTTGAACAATGCCCTCAAGCTCCTGATACCGTGTAAACCATAGACCGGAACCATCGTTTTGGTCGCGGTTGCCATCGGACGGCGTCTCCATATTAAACATAGCGGTCGTAAACCACAGAGAATCGGACAATGGGAAGACCATCTTGATCGGGTTCTCGTAGAAGGTCGTAACCGTATCCCAGAGCATGACCGGCCCCGGCACACCGGTAGCCACATCAGCCTGCTCAACGGTCACCATGACCACCCCATAACTCAGGATATCCTCATCAAGGAGAAATTTGCCGCCATCTGTCCGATCCGCACCGTTGGCATCGAGGAAAACCTTGCGGTCGAAGTCATAGCCAAACCGCCCCAGCGAGAGCGCAGATACATCCCATGTGTCAAAGCTTTCGGCCACCCACAGTTCATAAACCATCCCATCCGGCAGGGTGGGCAATCTTTGCGCTTTGAGATTAAGCTCGGTGCTGCTTGCAGGCACCAGCACATCCTCCGGCTGTTCGCAGCCCCAAAGCAGGCAGGCCGACGCAATTAACACACAACCAACCAACCACTTAAAACGATTTGGCATCTACCTCTTCCTCCTCCGGCCGGCCACGGCCGGATAACCTGTATTCAACCAATAATCGCGAAGTATAACACCGCCTCTTAGCGACTGTCAACCCCATTTTGTAAGCCGTTTAGGCCTTTCATGATAGGACGACTCAGAACGGCGACTTATCTAAAGAAAACTACCAGGCAGGTCGATAATCGGGAAAAGCGCGCTTTCTGTCAAGTCTACAGACGAAAGGTACAATCCTGTGAAGAGCTGTTCCCGTTGTGGCCAGGAAATCCCAACCACCGGTTCCAAATTCTGCCCGAACTGTGGCAACGAGTTAGAAGGGAATATCTCCCCCGGCTCTGGCGCCGATGAAACCGCAGACCTGGAATTCGAGGTAACCGAGGCCGCCGATGACAGTCGGCATCTGGTTGGACAAGACCCCGTTATTGAGAACGAGCCCGATGATCTCGGAATTATGCCGCCCATAGATCAGGCCACGGAAACCTCCGCTCGACACCAACCGGAAACAGTCAGCCCACCGCCGCTCGGCAGTCCGCCCCTGGAAAGCCTTTCGGCATCCGCCCCCGAACCAAGTGGTTCGACTCCGGACGAAGAGTTGCCGATCCTGTCACCTGACTCACCGTTCAATTCCGACGAACTGAGCGAAGCCTCGCGTCAGCAACTGGAACGCCTCAGTGAAGAGGAAATCCAGCAGATCAACCAGCAGATGTACGCCAAAGCACAAGTGCCTGATCCGTCAAAAAGCGCCCTGACAGACAAACAGAAGCAGGAACTGGTCGACAAGCTCAAGGGGATAGACCGTCCGTTCGGCAATGAACCGATCAAACCGGGCACAACCCCGCCCCCGCCGCAGTCCAACGAGAATGCCAATCATGAAACACGGCCCACGGCAGGAGCGAGGCCAGCAGCTAAGCACCACAAGAGCCGGAGCGTGAAGATGGCTACACACGGCCAGGGGACAGCCTTCTTCTGGCGAAACTACATCCAGATAATGAGCAATCAGGCTCTGAAATCAGAAGAAACGATAACCATTGGCAATCGCATCTACTCCCTGAAACCAAAGGTGCTCAACAAACCGCTGCTAATTGGTGGCGGAAGCGCCGTTGTCGCCCTCCTTCTGATCTTCATTGCTGTCGCCATCTTCTCCCAGGGTGGATCGGGCACCGGGAAGATCTTCGGGATTGCCCTCAATGCCTACGACCAACCGTACGTCCAGTCTGCGATCATCAGATTCCCTGAACTCGGTAATGAGATACGCTCAGACTCACAGGGCTTCTTCGCCGTCGACCAGCTCAACACCGGCACCTACAAGATCGAGTACATAGTCGGCAGCCAGGTGCTCAAGACTGACTACGCCACTGTTGTCGACGGCAAGATCACTACCGTCACGCTCCGTCCTGAGTATGAACTGACCGATGCCGCCGCAGAACAGGAACTCTCGGAGGCGAGCGACGAGGCACAGTCGCAGGTGGCTGACAAATCCGAGTCTTCATCTTCCACCAGGTCAGCCACCAAGTCAAGCGGTCGGAAACGAGCCCCGAGCCGCCCCGGAAGTGTCGTCCTTAGCGCCAATGTTAAGAATGCCCGCCTTATAATCGATGGCGAAGTCTTGGGAGCCGGTAATCTTACCTACAACGGTATCAAGGCCGGTGAGCGCAGATGGGAGGTCAGTGCCGACGGATACCATCCATCCAACGGGACATTGAAGCTGGCCTCTGGCGGTCAGGAGACAATAGAGGTCGAGCTTGAACCGGTAGTCAAAGAGAAATCACCGAAAGACCGGGCGCTGGACTTCCTGCTCTCCGGCAAGGATGCCCTCAAGGAGGGTGACTTTGTGCGAGCGTCCCAGCAATTGAACAAGGCCATCAAGCTGGACCCGGGAATGGCCGAGGCCTACTTCCAGCTCGGAGAAGCATCGCGTTACGCCAATGACCATCAGGCTGCTTATGACTACTACCTGAGAGCAGCTGAGATGTATCGATTTCGGCAGAAGCGCAATGCCGCCCTTACCGCTTTCAATCGAGCAATCGAGGTCAGCGGGAAACGCACTGATGCCTATATAGGCCGCGCCGCACTCTACCTGGACAACGGATCGGTGCAAATCGCCATTGCCGACTTGGAGACCGCAGAGGATATCGACAACAACAACCCACAGGTACACTATGGCCTTGGCGAAGCATACTACACGCTCGGAGACTACAAGAAAGCCTGCAAATACTTCGACAAGGCGCGCAAGCTTTCTCCCGACGACCCACTGCCGTATCAGGCACTCATGCTCTCGTATACGGCTCGCGAAGACCACAAGAAAGTACGTAAGCTCCACGAGGAGTTTATGGAAGTTGCATCAGAACAAGACGTAGAACGATTCCGCACCGACGAAGCCTTCAGTTCGGTGTGGCGAGTCGTTGATTCAGAATAGCTGTTTCAGGAGTACATTAGTCAATGCAACACAAGATCAATTGCTGGCAGTTCAAGAATTGCGGACGCGAGCCGGGCGGCCTGATGGCCGATATCGCCGGCGTGTGCCCCGTGGCGACAGCCATGAAATTCGATGGACTCAACGGGGGACAAAAGGGTGGCCGCGTTTGCTGGAAAGTGAAAGCCCAGAGCCTTGACCATGCACGTCAAATGTGCTGTTTCGGGACCAGTTGCCACACCTGTGATTTCTACCGGCGTGTCATGTTCGAGGAGGCCGATCAAGCCGCGGCTCGATTCAGCAGCGTGTCCGTTGAAACGAGCTAACAGATCTCGGCTTCCCAAAACCGTCGAGCGCCCCCACGCCTCTTTCATTCTCTCATTGAAGTAGTGGGCCTTGACTCGTGCGGACCTGTCACCCGTTGTCCCGGCCTTGTCAAACTGTCGCGCCGTCGCATTGCCCCGGACAATTCGCTTGCCTGCGGAACCCGTTCGATCTATTCTTCGTACCAGTTGAGAGAACCCAAGTCCCCAACTGATGGAGGAATCATGTATCGGAGCCGCAACACGTTGCTAATTCTCGCATTCGTGGTCCTGATTGCCGCCTCGGCATTCGCCCAGGGTAGCGAAAAACCCAAATCCATTCTTCACCAGGGCAAGTACGTCCCGGATATCGCCACCTTCCTGCAGATAGGCGCCAACTCTCCGGCTGCAGTCGACTGGGACGATGGCACAGTTTACATCACGTCCAGCATTTCTGGCGCCAACCAGGTATATCGAATCAACGAACACGGCTGGCCATACCAGTTAACCTCGTTCGAGGACGGCATCGACTTCTTCACCATGAATCATGACGGCGACCTCGCCATCGTGGGGGCCGATGTGGGTGGGTCGGAGCAGTCACAGTTGTACCTTATGGACACCGAAACCGGCCGCATCATGCAACTCACTCACTACGAGGAGATCCAATTCGGTTCAGTAGCGTGGTCGAAGGACGATACGAAGATCTACTTCCGTTCCAACGAGGAGAACGGCCGTGACTTCCATATCTATGAGATGGACATCACCACCGGCGCGCAGAAGAAAGTCTTCGGCGACACAGCCGGTGTCTACGGCTATTTGGCAATAGCAGACATCAATCACGACAACAGCAAGATGATTATCTATCGCTTCACGTCCAACGTGGACAACGAGCTGTACCTCATGGATGTCGCCACCGGTGAATATGAGAAGCTGACCGAAGATGATGGCGATGTGATCTATACCTCGCCGACGCTCATGCCCGATGGCAAGA